>JAJFLS010000726.1 GCA_021772595.1 Opitutales bacterium | reverse complement strand
GCGGCGCGATCGCGTATCGATCCGGCAAGTACAAGATCCACCTGAGCTCGAAAGACCGCTCCTCAAATCCCGACACGCGAAGTAAGGAGCCGATGAAGAGATACGATTCACCGCACTTGTACGATCTGTCTACCGACCTGGGCGAGCGAAAGAATATCAGTGCAGAACATCCCGAAGTCGTCGAGCGATTGGTCAAGGAGCTAGCCGCGTTTCGAAGTCACGGGGTGAGGTAGGACTGATCCCGTAGCTCAGTGCTTCAGCCTGAGCCAACGTTGAGTTTTCCGCTGTCGCTGTGATCGCTGATCGCGGAATCGACTCGCTCGGAAGTGTTGAACAGGAAGAGCGCGTAGCTAATTGCTGCCTAAGAGGGTGTTAAATGAGTGAGTTCGGCGAATCGCTAGAACGGGACGGCGCCCGTTCACTACCCTGAGAATCCCTTCAAATAGGTAGCGTTCGGGTGCCGCCCCGAATTTAGTCCCTTTGGGTTTAACGCCCCGAAGCTTGCTTCGGCTTTCTTTGTAGTGATGTTGAATTGATCGGTGGTTGCTTTCTTCAAAGGTAAAGCAATGCCAATGCCCCGCTGCCGCTTCGGCAGGCGACGAAGTCGAGAGCTTGCTCCGGGGATATTTACTTCCATTTATTGACACCCTCTGGGTCTACTTTGTTAAATGAGTGAGCAGGTAGGGCAACGACGTCCCGGCGTGCCGCGTTTTTATAATCTACTTACGTGGCACGCCGGGACGTCGTTGCCCTAGCTTTTCTACTCAGGAGGGGAGCCTGTGGGTTCCCATGTGCCGAGGCGGTCAAAGACGGGCTCGATCATTTGGGAGCTCCATGCGTCGAGCGCTTTTTGGAGCTTTCGGGCTTTGGCTTTCTTGGTCTCGATGAGATTCTTGGTTTCCCCGATGTCTTCGGAAATTCGATACAACTGATCGCCGCCTTCGTCCTCAGCCATCGTGACGAGTTTGTCCGAGCCGCTGCGAATAGCAGCGTCCTGGTTGTCAAACATCTGCCAGAAGAGCATGTCGTGGGGCACCCCCTTCTTTTTGCCAGTCAGATAGGGTAGGAGATCAACTCCGTCGAGCGGACGTTCGGGCGCGATCTCGATGTTGTTGAGCGAGACCATGGTCGCGAGTATGTCCATCGAGCTGACTGGATCATCGTAGTCCACGCCAGCGGAGATTTTGCCGGGCCAGCGAAAGGCGAAGGGCACGCGCATGCCTCCGTCGTAAACGGTGCCTTTGGTGCCACGAAGCGGTGTATTGATGGATCCATTATTGGTCGCTCCGCCGTTGTCGGATAGAAAGAAGACCAGCGTGTTTTCGGAAAGTCCGAGTTCGTCGAGTTTTTCGAGGAGTCGCCCGACGCCGTCGTCAACGGCGCTTACCATGGCGGCGTAAGTGCGGCGAAGGGGATCTTCGATTTGGGTGAAACGATCCAAGTACTTTTGGGTCGCTTGCATGGGCGTGTGCGGGGCGTTGTAGGTGAGATAGAGGAAAAAGGTTTTGGCTTTGTTGCGCTCCACGAAATCGACGGCCTCGTTGGACAATTCGTCGGTAAGGTATTCGTCAGTTTCGATGCGCGTTTCGTTCCGGAGGAGTTTGGTGTTGTACCAGCCGCCTTTTCTATCGACTGACTCGATATCCATGTAGGTGAGGTCTTCCGGAAAGTAGCGATGGCCGCCGGCGACGAAGCCGTAGAATTCGTCGAAGCCGCGCTGGTTAGGCCGGAACTTCGGATGGGTGCCCAGATGCCATTTTCCTATGATGCCGGTGTGGTAGCCCGCTTTTTTCAGGATCTCGGCCATGTTCTCTTCTTCGAGCGGTAGGCCGGCCATCGGGTCGAAGGGATTGAGTGTAGGATTGCGCCGATAGCCGAACCGGGCTTGGTAGCGACCGGTCATCAGCCCCGCAC
Organism: Opitutales bacterium; assembly: GCA_021772595.1. Lineage (GTDB taxonomy): Bacteria > Verrucomicrobiota > Verrucomicrobiia > Opitutales > Opitutaceae > Pelagisphaera. Next base: position 1,456 of record JAJFLS010000726.1, on the reverse strand, counting down.
GACTCGGCGAGCAAACGGGATAAGTCACGAATCCATTGGTGAAGCGCACGCCTTCGTGGGCGATCCGGTCGATGTTAGGCGTGGGAATGTCCTCGCAGCCGTTGAACCCGACGTCGGCGTAACCTTGATCGTCGGTCAGGATGATGACGAGATTCGGCGATTCGACCTGGGCATTGACGGTAAAGGTGAGGGTCGCGAGCAGGAGGCCTTTGACGATGAGCGAAAGAAGTTTCATGCGGTTGATTGGGTTTGAAGAGGTCAGTTGATTAAGTCGATTTCCAAGGGTGGCGCAAGCCCTCCCGTAGCTGATCCCGCTCGGTAACGAATTTGCGTCCACTTAACGAAATGGAATCTGTTTTAGCCGCAAAGAGGCACAAGAGTCGCAAAAAATTGGATGAGGTTTGGGGATAGCTTCTTGTCAGTACAGAAAACCTAGTTTCCGGTGTCGCGGGGATTTTTTACGGTTTCCAATTCAACGAGATCATGTTTTGTGCTTCTTGTGCTTTTTGCGGCCAATTTGTCTCTCTGCATCCCTAAACATCCTCTCCCGTAGCCCCGCAGTGGCGGGGACAATGTCGGAGCGACTGCGTCGTTCCGACCAAACCGCAATCCCAATTTCTAATTACAATTGCTTCGCCATCTCCGGAAACGCTCCGCCCCAATTCACCATTCATCCCTTCCCGTCGCTTCGCGACACCTATTTGAAGGTTGGAAGCGCTAAAAAAGGGGTCGAGTTTTCTTTTATCAACTCGTCGATAGAAATTCGCCCCTCGACTATTTCCAGTTCGCGACCAAGGTCGCTTCTGCCCTTCGAATCGGAAATCGTAACTGTATAAGTCAGCTTGCTTACGAATAGTTTTCTCAAATTCAGATGTACGTTGGGTAAATTCTACTTGTTTGCTAGTGCATCTCAACATCACAGGTGGCCAGACCGCCGCGATAGTAATTGAATTGAACGTTAGGGTGATCGGACAGAAGCGACATCGGGACCGCTGAGTCAGCTATACCTTTGGAGATCATGAGAGCTGTTAAACGTTGGCCGAGTGGATTATCATGAGTCCCAGCCTGCCAGATGGATACCGATTCGGAGAACCAGGTCTCGACTGGACCTACCGTTATGGCCTTCTGAGGAACCATAGTTATATTTCCGCCACCAGATGTGCGGGCGTTTTGAGAAAGGGTGATCGGGTGCAGCTCGACGACTCGTGTTTCTAGCTTTCTATAGGCTTCCGGTGTAGGTGGCTCGTCGGCCCATTCGCCGCTGCGTTTTAAGGGATCGTTGAAAGCCCAGTGTTTAACCTCGCCTTGGCCGCCTTGCATGACGGCACAGCGAATGCCACTGTGCCAGCTTTTCGAATACTTGCCTAAATCACTTTTTGGAAAGTGCAGATTCTCTTCGGGTATAGCCAACTCTTTGTTTATCCGGTCGAAACAAAGCTCACGGTCGGCTCGTTCA
>JAJFLS010000725.1 GCA_021772595.1 Opitutales bacterium | reverse complement strand
TCTTAGAGAGTGTCTAATAAGTCAGTTCGACGAACCGTTGGAACGGGACGGCGCCCGTTCACTACCCTGGAGTTACCTTCAAATAGGTAGTGCTCGGGCGCCGTCCCGAGTTATCACGGCATTTATTAGACACTCTCTTAGGGATCAGCCTTCGCTTAAGCTACGCCCGACGCGTAAGCATCCTAACAAACAGTATTATCAGCAGGGTGACCTTATTCGTAAATGTGTCTGCGACGTAGCGAAAAATTCGCTTTAGTAGGGGTTGCAAAGGCACCTAGTAAGCGTAAACTTGGCGAATGAGTAGATACCTCGCCCTCTTCCTTTTTCTTTGTCTTCCAGCGCTGCCGTCCGCAACCGCGGATCACCATGGAGGGTTCTCGTTCAAGCCGCTATTTGACGGGGAAACGCTTTCCGGGTGGGATGGCGACGAGCGATTCTGGCGAGTGGAGAACGGGGCGATCGTGGGGCAGACGAGCGAGGACAATAAGGCGCCTCACAACACTTTCTTGATTTACCGCGCCGGGGACTTCGGGAATTTCGAGCTCAGGTTCAGCTACAAGGTAGTGGGGTTCAATTCGGGCATGCAGTACCGCTCGTCCGATGAAGGAGACTACGTGATGAAAGGGCTGCAAGCGGACTTTGAAGCGCGTTGGCATGGAAGTAAGAAGAATCCGGATGCGCCGAAGGTCGACAAGTTTTCAGGAATGTTCTTCGAGGAAAATGGACGTATGTTCATGGGGCAGCGAGGCGATGTGGTTATCGTTCGCTCGAATGCTGAAAATCCGAAGAAGCCGAAGATAGAAAAGATCGGTACTGTTGGGAATGGGGCGGCGCTTGAAAAGGCGATCAATCGGGATGGATGGAATGACTATGTCATCATTGCGAATGGCAACCAGTTCACTCACATTATCAATGGCCAGATTATGAGCGTCGGTATCGACGAAGACGAAATCAATTTCACGGAGAGCGGACTTATCGGGATTCAGCTGCATTCCGGTCCTCCCATGCGAATTGATGTAAAGGATGTCCGGATACGGGATTTGGATTAAGAAACCGTTTGCTTGTAGGAGCGGTTTTACACCGCGATACATGCATTTTCAATTACAGTGTAAAGGCGTCCCTAACATGAAATCGAAGTACTATATTCAAAGGCCCCAATATTCGTCGCAAAAGAAACGGGTGGGACGATGTTCGCGCGTGGCGTTTGCAGCGGTTCTGGCGTTTGCGCCGATTATCTATGGTCTCGAACGCGCTGCTCCGGAGGAGGTGGGACTCTCGCCTGAGAAGCTAGACGCGTTGACGGAATATTTGCAGAGTGAGGTTGAAGAAGGTCACATCGCAGGCGCGGTGGGGGTGATCGCTCGCCAGGGGCGGGTTGGCTACTTTGAGGCGATCGGAAAACAGGATCGAGATTCAGGTGAAGCGATGAAAGAGGAAAGCCTCTTCCGCATTGCATCGATGACGAAAGCGATTACAGCGGCTGCGGTAATGAGCTTGGTGGACGACGGCAGGTTGAGATTGGACGATCCGGTTTCGAAGTACCTGCCTGAATTTGAATCGATGCGCGTGCTTGAGGATTTGGAATCCGACGGGCTCGACACAGTGAAAGCGGCGAGCCCGATTACGATTCATCATCTGATGACCCATACCTCGGGCGTTCCTTATGGTTGGTTTGGTCCTGATAAATTGGATACGCTTTATAGGAATTCAAATATATCCGATGTGTTCGTGCCGGTCGATGAAACGATGCGTGGACGCGTATTTCGAATCGCGGCGAGCCCTCTTAAACATCAGCCGGGATCGGCTTGGGAGTATGGATTCTCTTCGGATATACTCGGTTGCGTGATTGAGGAGATCAGCGGTTTGGAGCTCGATCAGTTTTTTATTGAGCGTGTTTTTCGTCCGCTGAAGATGAAGGATTCCCATTTCAATGTACCGGAGGGGAAGCGGGAACGATTGGCGAGTCTCTACACGATCGATGATCAAGAGAGGTTGCAACGGGTCGGCTCTGATCCGTTCACGAGCGGATTTCTGACATTTTCGGAGGACTATTGCTACGCCGGAGGAGGGCGATTTTTCGGCGGCGGCGGAGGCCTGGTATCGTCGAGTTTGGATTACGTTCGCTTTCTACAGATGTTGTTGAATGGGGGGACTCTGGAAGGAGTGAGAGTGCTGTCTCCCAAGTCGATCGAGATTATGACGGTCAATCAGATCGGCGAAATGGGGATCGCGTTCGAGGGCCATGGGGATGGTTACGGATACGGTTTTGGCGTGCTGACACAACGAGGGAAAGAGAAGGATGTCGCCTCGGTGGGCACCTATTCTTGGGGAGGGATTTTCAACACTTACTATTGGGTGGATCCGGAGGAGGAAATGGTTGGGGTCCTCATGACGCAGCTCTTTCCCTTCTTTCACTTGGACATACGGGAGCAGTTCAAGCGATTGGCCTACGAGGCGGTTGAATAGGACGATCTATTTTCGCGGGGTGAACGCCTCGACGCTTGGTGTCTGTGTTCGGATGGACTGTTCTATTAACAGGATGCGCTACGCCTACTTGATAGCGACTGTGTCGCTAGCATGATGAGAATGGCGCGGGCTGGATTTTCTTAGAGACTGTTTAATAAGTCAGCTCGGCGAATCGTTGGAACGGGACGGCGCCCGTTCGCTACCCTGGAGGTCCCTTCAAATAGGTAGCGTTCGGGCGCCGCCCCGAACGAATTTCCATTTATTCCCTTCGGGTAAATACCTCGAAGCTTGTCGAAGATCCTGAGAATGCCTCGGGGCTTGCGCCGGGGATCTTTACTAAACACCCTCTTAGGCTCCTGCGGTATGAATTTTCGCTTGGTCTTGTTGGGCGGGTGTGTTGTTTTGCGGGATGCCCTCAATTAGTAATTCGATACTTTTTCTCTTTGGTTTCTTGTCATTTGCCCTCGGCCTTTCTGCGGCGAAGCCGAATGTCGTTTATGTTCTGGCTGACGATCTGGGTTGGGGCGACTTGAGTTGCTTTAATGAATATTCGAAAATCGAAACGCCTCACCTCGATCGAATCGCATCGGAAGGTATTCGCTTTACGGATGCGCATTCGGGCTCGGCCGTTTGCACGCCCACTAGGTATGGAATTGTGACGGGTCGCTACAGTTGGCGTAGTCGATTGAAGCGAGGCGTGCTCGGGGGTTCGTCAACGCATCTGATCGACACGGAGCGATTTACGGTGGCCGATCTTATGAAATCGGAAGGCTACCACACGGCGATGATCGGCAAGTGGCATCTGGGCTGGGATTTCCATTTTAGCGAGGGCAGTCCCAGCGATCGATTCGATCTGAAAGGTGGGGAGTCCATCGATTATAGCATACCGGTTGAGAACGGTCCGGACGCCATCGGATTCGACTATTATTACGGCCATTGCGGGTCTCTCGACATGGCTCCCTACGTGTACGTCGAGAACGGTCGGGTCACGGCACCGCCGGATCGGATTACGGTGAACGAGGACTACAAAGGATTTTGGAGAGAGGGCCCGACGGGATCGGATTTCGATCATGTCAATGTGACGCCCAATTTTGTCGAGCGCGGGATCAAGTACATCGAAGAACGTTCGAGGACGGGGCAACCGTTCTTCCTCTATCTTCCGCTGCCGAGCCCGCATACGCCGATTCTTCCGCTTGAGCGTTTCCAGGGAAAGAGCGGCACGAACTACTACGGCGATTTCGTGCAGCAGGTGGACTGGCATATGGGGCAAATCGCCGACGCGCTCGAACGGAGTGGCGTTGCTGACAACACGCTTTTCATTTTCACGAGCGACAACGGTTGCTCACCGCGTGCCGTGTTCGAGGAGCTGGACGCCGTCGGCCACAAGCCGGGCAGCATTTATCGCGGCCACAAGGCGGACATCTACGAGGCGGGCCACCGCGTGCCGTTTATCGCGCGCTGGCCGGATGCGGTCAAAGGCGGTTCTGTATCGGACGCGACGATTTGCCTAGCGGACTTGCTCGCTACCCTCGCAGACATCACGGACGCGGAAGTTCCTTCTAACGCGGGTGAAGACAGCGTGAGCATTCTGCAGGCTTTGAAGGGCAAGCCGGGACAGGTTCGCGAGGCGACGGTTCATCATTCGATCAACGGGTCTTTCGCGATTCGCAAAGGGGATTGGAAGCTGTCGCTATGCCCGGGCTCGGGCGGCTGGAGCTATCCGAGACCCAATGAGACGAAGGATTTGGACTTGCCGCCGATACAGCTTTTCAATCTGAAAAGCGATCCTTCCGAAACTACCAACGTGTTTCGGTCCAATCCGGAAAGAGTGCAGGAGCTTTACCGTTTGCTGCAGTCCTACGTAGAGAATGGGCGAAGCACGCCCGGACCGAAGCAGGCGAACGAAGGCGAGACTTCGATCGATCCAGGAAGATTCGCCAAGGTAAAGGCGGAGTTGAAGCTTTAGAGACTTCTTCCTGTTTTCGCCATCGCTTCGCTAGGTTGTCCTTCGGGCAAATTCTTATGGTTGCTTGGTAGGGAGTACCGGCTCGGTCCTCCGCATTGCATGCACGTCCCGGAGGACCGATTCCCGACAAGCTGAGGGTCCATGACCGGTCCTCCCTCCCTTCATGATTTCTTGTGAAATTATACTCTCCGAGTGGTTGGCCTGCCATGAGCCTGTCGAATAGTGGGGAAATCGAATCTTTTTCGATTTCTCTTTAGTAAGGTCTTCCCTACCAGAACGTCTTTGTTTCAAATAAGAATTACCAAAAGCGCTTCTAAAAATTTTGAATACCCCAAGAAGAGAGTTTATCAAACAATTAGGATCACCTTCGGTAGTCCGCTGGTGATTTTCCAAATTGCTTTTTAAAGGCGGCGGAAAAATGGCTCCGACTGGAGTAACCTATTTTGTGGGCGATATGGTCGATTGAATAACAGTCTTGCAGCAGAAGTTTAGCCGCCTGGACCATGCGCAACTTTTGCACAAAATGCATGGGGGGGTAGCCGAAGGCGGAGGTGAATTTCTCTGCGAAAACGGATCGGCTCATGGCAGCAAGATTGGCCAAAGATTCAACGGTGTGATTTGAGTTAGGCTCATCGAGGATTTTGCCTATAGCTCGTCCCAGGCGATTGTCCTCTAGAGCGATTAACCAGGGAATCGTCGCGTCGCCGGTTTGGGGCAATCGTCTTAAAAGGTGAACCAGGCAGGAAGTCATTAAGGCGGCAGATACGGTATCGCTGCCGGTCAGAGATTGACGTTGTTCGGTTAATATTGTGGCAAAAATGGTTTTTACATGGTCGCTATCTGAAAAGTCGACCGTAATAATATCGTTCAAGTAATCGAAAATGCCCAAAGATTCTGCGAACCTTGCATGGACGAGCCCACAAGCGAGAACGAGTTCGCGCTCGCTTTGAGGACCAGCCACTATTTGGCAGACTTTTTCACCCTTTGGAGGAGAATCTATAATCAGCTCTTCTTTAACCTTACCCAAAGTCTCCAACAAATGCGCCATGCCTTTAGGTACCACCGATAAAGAGTAGGGATTAAGATAGTGTTTTTCGCCGTTAGGTTTCCGTATGATGCCACGTCCTTCCAGCACGAAATGGAGCATCGTTCCCCGTGGTCCTGGCAGACCTAAGCGCCAGCCACGGCTTACGTGACAAAGGGCAAACGGTTGTACCCTAACCACTAAGTGGGAGAGTAATTTACTCAGTAGCATTTTGGAAGTAGATAGAATCCAACTCTCCGATTAGCAATACTGAAAAAAGCGCTCGTCAGCATTTGCTGAGAGATTGATGCGTAATTCGGACGAAAGGGCACTGCTTCAGGACCCTTTCAGACATGAGTTGTGCTAAGCTTTAATGACATAGCCAACTATTATGGCTCTCTCTGACCTGTTTATTGGAACCTGTTTCGCCAAAAGGAAGGCAATCCAATGTTATGGGTTCTTTTGCTAACGTCTACCCCATCAATACAATGAAAG
>JAJFLS010000724.1 GCA_021772595.1 Opitutales bacterium | reverse complement strand
GACTTCGACAAGTGCGATGCCGGTCGAGTTGTTCTCTCCGCTGACGATCGCAGTGTATGCGCCAGGCTCTAGTTCGACGAGCATCATCGCGTCCTCCGAATCGGTTGGCAGACTAAACGCTCCGACGGTTTGGGCTGCTTGGGCGATCTCGGCCTGATTGGGCTGGCTGGTCCAACCAGAATTTTCCGCGATCACTCCACTCGCCCCATTGAGCGACAAATGTGGATTCGCCAGGAACCCATCCAGGCCAAATTGCTCCAGACCGGGTCCGACGGCGCGGATCAGGACGGTCTTATTTTCGGAACCGCTAATGGCGAATCCTGCGATCAGCACATTCGCTCCGGTGCCGACATGGGCACGAGTCGAGATGTTGATCAATCGCTTGTCAGTGACCAGAATCTCTGCGGTGGCGCTTTGCACGGAGCCCGACAGAGTGGTGGCCAGGACGTGATAGCTGCCTTCGTCGGCGACCGCGGCTTGGCTGATCCAAAGCGTCGCGCCGGTGGCGCCGTCAATCAACTGGCCATCTTTGTACCACTGGTAAGACACGATAGAGTCTGCGACGGCGCGGGACGTAAGCGTGGCGCTTTCGCCCAGAAGCGCGATGTCGCCCAGCGGCTCCTCAACGAGTACCGGTATCGCAGGCAGACTTAGAACGCCCAAGCTCGCGAACGAGCTGACGACCTCGCCGGCGGGCGAGATAACGGTGACGGAATAGTCGCCCGCGTTCGCAGGGTCGGCTTCAGAAATCGTAAGAGTGGATCCAATTGCGCCTGCGATGTCTTCGCCGTTCAAGTGCCATTGGTAAAGAAACGGACCTTGTCCGGTCGCCACGACTTCGAGAACAGCTTGCTCGCCCAGATACGTGTCGAAGCTGACGGGCTGAACGGCGATCACTGGCGGAGCGGCGGGTTCGACCGAGGCGAGAGCGATTGCCGAATCGCCATTGGTGAACATGAGCTTCAACGCCATCTCATTGTCGTCGTTGAACCCTCCGATTTCGAAAGCGGAAAGCGTGCGGAACTCGTCGCTACGAGCTTCGATCGTGTCGCCTTCTCGTGATACGAGAGTTAGGATGCCTTGCTCATCGTGCGCCCAGATCCCGGAGTCGGTCGTGTCGCTGATCGCGGCACCGTCTCCTCCGAGCGTCGCTAGAAATGCGATACTCCCTGAATCATTGAGGCGCGGTGAATTGATTGTCTCGTAGACTGTGCCTTCGAACGCTCCGGTCGCTTGATCGCCAGTCTTCGCCAATAGCTCTAAGGTGCCGTTAGTTTTTCTTAGGAAAAGAGCGTAATCTGGCGAGGAATCCGCCGATACGAGTGTTGTAAGAAACGCGATGTCGCCTTGCTCATTGATGACCGGATTGAAAATCGAATCGATCTCCAGCGATTCTTCACCAATGGCGATTGGGGCGTTCGATGAAAAGACTGATTGGGCAGTGTTGTTGGAAATTAGATACACACTTTCGGAAGCGTTCTCGTCGAGGATTTCCACCCAGACGGTGCCTTGTCCTGCCGCGTTTGCGGAAGGATTCCCGATCGACGCGATCGGTTCTCCGGTCGTGGTGTCGATGTCGCCTGAGCGCAGCAGTATAGTCGCGTTCGTTTCGAATCCGACGCGCCAGAGCCCAAGGTCGTTACCGGAGCTTACGCCGTTGCCCTGTTCGATACGAGCCAGGGCAAATCCGCCCGTCGTGTCGATGGGCGCGTAGGCTTCGATCTTGTCTAGAACGAGCGAACTTCCGGGCAAAGGAAGCGAGGTCAGCGCCAGTAAGCTCGGTTCGGGAATGTTCCAGGTTTCGGAACCACGAGCGTCTTGATACCAGATTCCGGATACGCCTTCGTAAGCGCCTTCGTAGAGATCGCCGACGAAGGCGAATGTTCTCGGCTCCACCACAATTGGATTACTCAAGAGGTCGTATCTCCCGCCTTCTTCGGATTCGTTGCCGAGAAAATCGATGTTCGCGCGATCCCATATTCGAGCGAGGATATCGGTCTGCGGATAGGCTCCTTCGGGATCGTTGACGAGCCAGCTCATCCAGATGCCGCGCTCGTTGACCGCCCATTGGGAGCCTCGCGGTTTGGCTCTATAGAAGGCTATTCCCAGTTCGGAAATTTGAGGAGCGTCGAAGAATTCGAACTCGCCGTCGGTTCCGGGTTTCGGAGCGACTTGATCGGTGGCGGCCAGCAGATGAAGTCCGGAACCGTTGAAAAAGAGGACGCTCTCGAATCGGCTCGAATCGCCTGTGTTGAACTCTTCCATATTAGCGGCGAAGGCAATTTCGCCGTATTTGTTCAAGCTCGGAGCGGAATAGCTTTCGAAGGTCAGGCCTTCGCCGATGCTCTCGCCTTGAAGGGAGACCACTTGAATATCGGCTGTTCCGACGAATCCCGCGACGCAGCCAAGTGCCACGGCGACGATTTGTCTAAATTGTTTGAATACTCGTGAACTCATACGAATGCGATTGGGTCGAAGTTGGCAGGTTGCGACGGAAAGATTTCCGGCATTGCCGATGCGGGAACGCCCATCCAGTTCTGGAGAAGCGATCGGTATACAGTTCTAAAATCCACATTGAAATCGAGGCTGTCGCGCTTGACGCGCGCGTCCTCGTCGAGGTCGGGGAATTGTCCGAAAAACTGGCCGCCGTTCACTGGCCCGCCCATGACGAACAAGGATTCCGCGGCGCCGTGATCGGTGCCGGAGCTCCCGTTTTCGATCACCTTGCGACCGAATTCGCTAAAAGTCAGGATGACGACTCGGTCCCAAAGTCCGGCGAGTTTCATCTCGCGGGCGAAGGCGTCGAGCCCTCCGTTGAGCGCCGTGAGCAAATTGAAGTGGCGACCGGCGAGCGGGTTGCTGCCGTTGGTTTGGTTGTTGTGCGTGTCGTATCCGCCTTGATGAACGTAGTAGATGGAGGTGTCCATGCCGCCGCGAATGAGCTGGGCGACTTGCTGGAGATCGCGCGATATGCCGCTGTTGGGCCAGTCTTCGATTTGAAGTTCTCCGCCTGCGTCAACGGCGTCTCGCACGTTTCGCGTGCTGATCATTGCGTTGTGCGTGGATCGCTGGACGTAGGAAAGCGCTTCGCTTGTGGAATCGATGCCGTCGTCGACGCTGTGGTCGAGGCCGATCAATTTACGATAGAGTTCTTCCAGTGGCGTATCACGTCCGTGGATATCAAGATTTCTCCAGCCATAGCCGTTGGGCGATTCGAAGCTGACGCTTGGACTGGCGCCGCTGCTTGACGTAAACGCGGTTGTCGTGCGCGAGGCAAACTCGATCGCTTGCGTCGCGTCGCAGCCGCTGCATTGGCTCGAAAAATAGCGGCCAATCCAGCCGTCATCCGAAGGACTATTCGGGCGTGCGGAATGCCAGTAGTCGAACGAGGTGAAATGGGAGAGATTAGGATTCGGGTAGCCGACGCCATTGATGATGGCTAGATCCTCTTCTTGCCAGAGCGTGTTAAGGCCGGAAAGGCTCGGGTGTAGGGCCACGTTCTCATTGCCGCCGATGACTCTCGGGGCTTGTCCGATGTTGAGGATTCCGTCGTCCTCGTTGAAAGCGATGCTGGGCCGCGCTCCTTGGTAGGTCGAATTCGCGAAAGGGATAACGGTATTCAAGGTATCGTTACCGCCGCCGAGTTCGACGACCACGAGGATTGGTCCGTCTCCGCCGGGCGAAGGAAGCGACTGGGCCCGTGCGTCTAGATTGAAAATCGATTGCTGGAGAAACGCGGGAAGCGTCAGCGTGGTAGCTGCTCCCCAAGCGGATTTCCGGACGAATTCTCTACGATTGAAATTGGTTTTCATGCTGTATTTAGATAATGGTTATTGCATCTGGTACTCTGGAAGCGCGGTCATTAACCGGACGACTTCCTTGATCGCGGAAAGCGTGTCGAGGCGTTGGGAAGTCTTGACGTACTGAGTGTACAGGACGCGGACTTGGCTCTTTCGCAGCGAATTCATCGG
>JAJFLS010000723.1 GCA_021772595.1 Opitutales bacterium | reverse complement strand
CTCGGTAACCGCGCAGCAGGCTGGGTGGAACGATCCGTTGACTCAGAACGCTCTAGGCGGTTTTGGCATTCAAGGAATAATGGCCCGTTTCCGTCCCAAGGGCGATCCCAACGACCCCTCTGTGAGCTTTGCTACACAGGACGTTCAGTGGACTAACGCGGCCACTGGCGGCACAGGATTCTCGGCGGGCTCGCTGAACGATCGCAACGTGTTCGACTACCATAACTTGCTCTTCATGGGAACGACCAACGAGATCACCACCGAGTTCGACATGCATCAGGTCTTCCTGGAGCAGGAGCTCTTCGGCGGCCGTGCCGGCATCGAGCTCGCCTTCGATACGCAGACCCGAGATCAATTCGAGTTCACTCCCTTCGACACGGGCGCGGACAAAGGAATCCGACTGGACATTACGCAAAACCTCTCCGCGGGGGACGGCAACTTCGACGGAGTCCCGGACCGTCTGTTCAACGAGAACTTGGGACGTCCGGTCGTCTTCTGGGGCGACAACTGGGAACGTACCCGCCGCAACGAGCAGGATACCTTCCGGGCGACGGTGTTCGGCACCTTGGATTTCGCGGATGTCATGAGCAACGACAACGCGTCCCGGTGGCTTGGCAAGCACACGCTTACCGGCCTCTACGAGGATCGCGAGAACGTCAACTTGACGCGCCAATTTCGCGGATCCTGGTGGTCGGACAACGGCAAATGGCCGGGCAGCGCGGACATCTCCAACGGTCTGAGCGACAACTTCCGCCGCATCGTCAAGACGCAGGTTTACACGGGTCCGGACGCGAGAGGGTTCACCAGCGCGGATCAGGTTCGTATCGATGGCTATCTCACCAATCCGTTTCCGAGGATCGGAGACGAGTACGGGATTTGGTACTTCGACAACGGTTTGCAAACGGACGTTCAAGACATCTGGCGCATCATCTCCAACGAGAATCCGGCTAACTTCAACAAGCAAACGCTGACCTCGGAGGCTTTCTCGCTGCAAAGCACCTTCCTTGACGGGCACGTCGTGGCCTTGTACGCCGAGCGTACGGATGAGCAGGAAGCCTTCCTGTCGCCGAATCCCGGCGGCTACGGCGCGGCTGGGCCCGACGGGGCTACGAGAATCGACCTGAAGGGCAGCCCGAGTAATCCCGCCGAGATTGACGGTACCTACAATACGGACTTGCTCTTCTTCCCGAGTACGCCGAACAGCATCAACGAGGGCGACACCAAAACCAAGAGCCTAGTGGTGAAGTTCCCCGAGAAGTATCTCTTCGAACTGCCTTTCGGCATGGATCTGCAGGGGCACTACTACGAAGCCGACAGTTTCGAGCCTGGCGGGGTGGGAGTTAACATTCTCAATGAGCCGCTGCCTTCGCCATCGGGCGTGACCGAGGAGAAGGGCTTCCAGATGACTCTGTTCGAAGGCAAGCTCTCGCTTCGCTACAACGAATTCGAGACGTCGCTGACCAACGACCGGACCAATCTCCAAGGGGGTTTGGGCAGAATCGGCGCGCGGATAGACTTCTACCTCGACCGCATCACTTCGGCCCACAACGATACCGCGACCACCCTATTCCCTACCGGGTTTAGTCCTGATCCCAATGTCACCGGCGACTACGCGGACTTCGTCGCCAATCCGGGTAATTACACGAGAACGGGTGACGCAGCCCTGACTCCGGACACCGTTCCGGACAACCGCCAGCGACTCAGCGGCACGGGCGCGGACATCATCGGAGTTTCGTCTTTCGAGGAGTATTACGCAGTCATCCAGGATGCGGTGCTTCCCGAGCTGCAGGCTATCAGAAACCACCGCGTGGAGCTGATAGGCGGAGCATGGACGGACGTGGTGGATCCGCAGCCAGGTCTGAATTCCACTCGGGACTTCGTGTCCAAGGGCAAGGAAGTCGATATAGTCGGCCAGCTAACCAGGAATATAACGCTGTCCCTGAACGTGGCCCAGCAGAAGACGGTCACCTCCAACACGGCGCCGGTAGCGGCCCAGATCGCTCTCGACCAGGCGGCTCGCCTGCAGAGAGTGGTGCCGAGCTCTCCCGGGGGCTGGGCGCTGTGGGATACGAGAGCCTCTCCTTTCCAGAGGGAGTCCGACCAAGTCGGCGCGCGCTTCACGAACAATGCCCTGCGCCTGATTAACCTGGAGACTTCCCTTGACGGGACGCAGCTGCCTGAGCAACGCGAGTGGCGCATCAATATAAACGCTCGTTACGACTTCCTGGAAGGCCCCTTCAAGGGCTTCCAAGTTGGTGGCGGTCTTCGTTACCAGGACAAGGTTGCCGGCGGTTACCCGAACATCTTGGACGATCTCGGTGAACCCGCTCCTGACGTCACTAATCCGTGGTTCGGACCGGACGACATCAACGGAGACATGTTCTTCCGCTATCGCCGTCCGATCATGAACGACAAGGCGGAATGGAGCGTCCAGCTCAACGCTCGCAACATCTACCGGAAGAATGGCGACGACGACATTCCGATCGAGTTCAACCCGGACGGATCGGTCACATTCATCCGCATCCCGGTCGAGCAGCAGTGGTTCTTGACGAACACGTTCAGCTTCTAAACTGACCGATCGGATTGATCATAATTTCGAGACCCTCGCCCTAACCGGCGAGGGTCTTTTTTTTGTATTCAGATTTCAGGCTCAAAAGGTAGCGGGATTCCGCTCAGCGGGACGTCGTTCCGACATTGGCTTATGCCATCCCAAATGTAGGAGCCTGCTTGCAGGCGATATTCTTCGTTCAATATTCGCCTGCAAGCAGGCTCCTACATTCACTCAATCACCACGCCGTATTCACGTCGTAGCTACACCGGGAATCCGGTGTGCAAATCTACACCCGACTCGCCGGGCTGTTGCCGAACCGCTTGCGGTAGGCTCGCGGGGATTCGCCGATCGAGTTACTGAAGAATCGCGAGAACGCGGACAGCGTGGTGAACCCGAGCTGGAAGGCAATATCGGTGAGGTTCATATTCGGATTCTGCAAAAAGAGAATCGCCTGGTGCGCCCGGTAGTTCTTCAGATAGGAGCCCAGGCTGATATTGAAATGATGCCGGAAGTGAGCCCGCAGGTTACTCTCCGACATATTCATCGCGTCCGCGATGTCCGTGACGCTCTGCAGCGAATCGGGATTTTGAGCCAGGTACTCTTGTATCGAGTTTATCAATTCAGTCGAAGCGCGCTTTGCAGTTGTTTGACTTGAGATGTCCGCCTTGGGCCCGCCATGTAGTCGTTCTCTGAGCTGGTTGATGAGGATGGCCGTTTTCAGGATGAGGCGTCTGTTGGCCCTTGGGGTGTCTTTTTGCTGGTAGTCTTCGAGGATCGCGTTGAGCTGCTCGATCGAATCCGCATCCAGATCGATGATACGATTGCGAAAGGATTCCATGATGACCGGATTCTCGAGTTCGAACGTGAGGATCAGCCAGACGATGTTCGGATCGTCGAGTTCGGAGTAGTAGTGGAACTGGTACGGGAATATGAGAAATCCTTGTTCTGGCTCGAGCCGCCATTGTATGCCGTCCACTGTGATGCTCCCTGCGGTCATGAGACTAAAGACGAGAACGAATCGATGGTGCGGGTAGGCGTCGAAGCTGCGTCGTTGCAGCTCTTCGGAGCTACTGCGGGAAAACAGGATAATGTTGCTCGGGACGCAGATATCTGCCGAAGACCGGCCTTTGAAGTAGTCATTAGGCGGGCCTAATTCGAGTGTGTTTTGTATAAGTGGGAGTCGCATTTAGCCGAAAGTGCAAAGAAACGAACAAACAATGGAAAGCTTTTGCTATCTGGACAATGCTATTATTGCAGGCTTGTCGAATTATGGCCCGAGAAGAAGAGCAATTTGAGCAGATCCCCACTGAAATTTGTCAAGATTCGGAAGCCGCAGCGCGTATTGTCGCTGGCGAGATCGCCGAGCTGATCCGGGAACGAGCGGAGGAAAAGCGAAATGCGGTTTTGGGCCTGGCCACCGGCTCGACCCCTCTGCCGGTGTATCGGGAGCTGGTCAGGCTTCACAAGGAGGAGGCGCTGAGTTTTCGCAACGTAATCACCTTTAATCTCGACGAGTACTACGGCCTCTCGGACGAGCATCCAGAAAGCTATCACCAGTTCATGTGGGAACGCCTGTTCCAGCATGTGGATATTCCCAAAGACAACGTCAACGTGCCCTCAGGGACGCTCGCTCGCTCGAAGGTGTATGCCTATTGCGATTCCTACGACAAGGCGATCGAGGAAGCAGGCGGGCTCGACTACCAGATTTTGGGGATCGGCCGCACGGGCCATATCGGGTTCAACGAGCCGGGCTCGACGCGCGATTCGAAAACGCGCTTGGTCACCTTGGATCCTCTGACGCGCTTGGATGCGGCGCGGGATTTTCTTGGAGAGGCAAACGTTCCGCTGCACGCGATCACCATGGGAGTGGGGACGATTTTGAAGGCGCGGAAACTTGTATTGATGGCTTGGGGACAATCGAAGGCAGGCGTCGTGCGCGACGCCGTGGAGGGCGTTCCAAATGAAAATCTGCCGGCCAGCCTTTTGCAAGGTCACGAGAATGTTCGATTCTTTATCGATCCAACTGCATCCGAAGAGCTGATACGTATTCGCTTGCCCTGGCTTGTCGGGCAGGTCGAGTGGACGCCGTGGACGATTCGCAAGGCAGTGCTTTGGCTGTCGAAGACAGTGAGCAAGCCGATTCTCAAGCTGCAGGAATCCGACTACAACGAAAACGGGCTGGGCGAGCTGCTAATCGATTCGGGCCCAGCCTACGACCTGAACATCGCGGTGTTCAACCAGACGCAGCACACGATTACCGGTTGGCCGGGAGGAAAGCCAAATTCGGACGACAGCAATCGCCCGGAGCGCGCAAAGCCGTTTCCCAAACGCGTGCTGGCCCTGGGCTCGGAGCCGCACGAGGATATCCTTTGCATGGGAGGCACGGTGCATCGACTGGCCAATCAAGGTTCGGAAGTCACGCTCGCCTATATGACTTCGGGAAATCTGGCAGTGCCGGACAATCTAGCGCAGCAGACATTGTCGTTGATGAGCGAGCTCGAACAAGAAATGGATTTTCGGAAAGGCGAGGGACTCAGCTTGGGCCAATACGCGAGCGTGATTCTCAAGAATATCGAAGAGAAGAACGAAGCGGATCAGGATTCCGATTCGACGCGCCGCATCAAAAGTTTCGTGCGCCGGAACGAGGCTCGGGACGCGGCCCGCATTCTGAAAATAGATCGCGAATCGCAGATCTTCCTCGACTTGCCCTTCTACGAGAAAGGCCGTTACCGGAATTTCAATACAAGCTCGGAGGATGTGGACGCTCTTGTAGAGCTGCTAGAAAAGATCAAGCCGCACCAGATTTACATCAGCGGCGGTTTGGCGGATCCGGGTTCCGTATCCGGAGTTTGCTACCATCTTTTTTGCGAAGCGATGAAACGCGTCCGCGGAAAAGCCTGGGTTAAGCACTGTCGGGTTTGGAGCTATCGTGGAGTGGGCCAGGAGTGGCCCCTGCACGAGATCGACATGGCGGTTCCATTGAGCCCGGGCGAGCTAGCGTCGAAAATCGAGGCGAGTTTCCAGTACCGTTCTCAGCGAAGCCAGTTTCCGTTCCGCGCGGCGACTCATCGTGAAATTTGGCAGGAAACGGACGATATCAACCGATCGACCGCAGAGGCCTACGATGATGTCGGCATGGCCGAGTACGAGGCGATCGAAGCGTTCAAGAAGATTGAAATTGAATCGTTGCTAGACTGATAGAAAAAGGGCAGATTTTTATTTCATGTCGATTTTCCACAAACAGACTTCGGATACCTGGATACGCGACGAGTTAACGCTCGACGACGCTCTGGCTCGGGCGACGCATCTGGGGATCGGCGCGCACCAAGACGATCTGGAATTCATGGCTTACGAGGGCATCGCGGAATGCTATCAAAGGGATGATCGCTGGTTCGCGGGGGTCACGGTTACCGACGGGCGAAGCAGTTCCCGCTTGGGTCCTTATGCGGATTATAGCGAAGAAGATATGCGCGTGGCGCGGGCCGAAGAGCAGCGAAAGGCGGCGGAGATCGGCGAATATACCGCGCAGATTCAGCTCGATTATTTAAGCAAGGAAGCGAAGGGGGATGCCCGCGAGCAGGTTGTCGAGGACTTGGTCGTATTGCTTCGCAAAATGCGGCCCGAGGTTGTGTATCTTCACCAGCCGGCGGACAAGCACGACGCCCATGTGGCGGTGATGGGTTGCTGCATCGAGGCGCTAAGGCGAACTGCCGATCATCATGTCCCGGATCGAATTCTCGGCTGCGAAGTGTGGCGCAGTCTTGATTGGCTGGCGGACTCCGAGAAGATTGCGATGGATTGCAGCGCTCACCCGGAACTCGCGGAAACTTTGAATTCGGTATTCGATTCTCAAATCGCGGGTGGTAAACGATACGACCTGGCGATTATGGGAAGACGCCGGGCGAACGCGACCTTTCTGGATTCACACGGTTCCGACATCTATACCTCCATCGCGTGGGCCATGGATTTGAAACCGCTCGTGGAAGACCCGAGCAAGTCGGTGGAATCCTTTGTTCTCGGAAAGGTGGAAGAGCTCGCGAGCGATATCGCGGCGCGTGTAATCAGATTTTCATGATGAAAGAAGAAAAACAATTGAGAGGGATTCTGGTGGGTTGCGGATTTATGGGCGGAATGCACGCCCAGATTTATCACGCGCTGCCTGGAGTCGAAATAGTGGCAGGAGTCGACGGACGGATTCCCGAATCCGAGGAGAAACTGGCTAAGCTGGGATGTCCGGCCCCGGTTTTCGCTTCCTTGAGCGAAGCATTGGCGGCAGTCGAATGCGATTTCGTCGATGTATGCTTACCGACGCATCAGCACAAGGGGAATGCGGTCGAGGCGATCGAAGCGGGGAAGGCGCTGTTTTGCGAGAAGCCGCTGGCTTTGTCCGTGGAAGAGGCCGATGCGATCGTAGAAGCGGCGGAGCGGAATGGGACGCTCGCTCAGGTTGGGCACTGTCTGCGGTTTTGGCCGGAGTATATGCGCCTGATCGAGTATCACAAAAGTGGCGACGGCGGGCAGTTGTTGAGTTTGAATCTGATTCGCCGCGCAGGTCGTCCGGACTACGGAATCGATAATTGGCTGAACAACGAGGATCAGTCAGGTGGAGCGGCTCTGGATTTGCATATCCACGATACGGATTTCGTATTGGCGATGCTGGGACAACCAAAGAGCATCGAGAGCAAAGTGACGCGGGACTTCAGCGGTCCGGTCCATGTGTTTAGCCTGATGGAATACGATGGACTAATCGTCAGCTCCGAAGGCGGCTGGAATTATCCCAAGAAGTGGGGTTTTCAAATGGCTTTTCAAGCGGTCTATGAGAATGCGGTCCTCGATTTCGATTCGAGCAACGGAAAAGGGCTCATGATCTGCGAAGGGGAAACCGAGCCGCGCGCCTTGGACGTCGTTCAAACGGACGCGGGCGAATCCCAAAGCGGGGAGGGCAACGTCTCGGATTTGGGCGGCTATTTGAACGAGCTGAAATACTTCGTGAAATGCCTGCGTTCGGGCGAAGCCCCGGCGATCGCTACCTTGCAGGATGCCCGCGACACCTTGGCCCTGACTTTAAAGGAAATCGAGCTCGGGGAGGGAGTGAAGGTCTGACGAGTCAGCTTGATGGTAGGGCGGCTTATCTCTAAGCCGCCGCGCTCGACAAAGTTTTCGGCGGCTTAGGGATAAACCGCCCTACCATTATAGAAATTATTTTATACACATCGCATCATGAAAAAATCTATTAGCATTTGGTCGTTCTACGGCGACTGGTCATTGAAGGAGAAGATGAAACTCGCAAAGGACGCGGGCTTCGAGGGAATCGAACTGGATGTCAGCGGCGACGGGCCGATCAACTTGGAGAGCGGCGACGCCGACATCGACCAGGTTGGCGAACTTGCGAACGAGTCGGGCCTGACCTTGAGCGGCTTGGCCACGGGGATGTATTGGGAGTTCAATCCAGCCAGCGAAAGCGAAGAAACTCGGGCGAACGCGAAGCGCGTAATTGAAAAGCAGATTCAAGCGGCGGCGCGGCTGGGGATCGATTCGATATTGATCGTGCCAGGATCAGTCGGGGCGGACTTCATCCCCGGTTGCGAAGAGATTCCCTACAATCTTGTTTGGGACCGGGCTACGGCTTTTATAGCGGATGCCCTGCCGCTCGCGAAGGAGCTCGGAGTTAATCTCTGTATCGAGAATGTGTGGAACAAATTCTTGTTGAGTCCGATGGAAATGGGACGGTTTATCGACCAGTTCGACGACGACCGAGTTGGCAGCTATTTCGATGTGGGCAATGTGCTGGCGACGGGCTACCCCGAGCATTGGATCACGATTTTGGGAGATCGAATCCGTCGCGTTCACGTCAAGGACTATCGCCGCGCAGTGGGATCGGTCGACGGTTTCGTAGATCTGCTTTCGGGCGATGTAAACTGGCCGGCCGTGATGCAGTCTTTGAATGCGATTGGCTATGATGGCTGGGTGGCGGCCGAAATGATTCCGCCGGTTCCTTTCTACAAGCACGCTCCGGAGACGCTCATCTCCAATACCTCTCGAGCGATGGATAGCATTTTCGCTCTGTAAGATTTTCCTTCTACCTTCAAACTCGTTTTCACTTACCTCTTGTCATACTATAATCACGCAAACCTATGCAATTAGCCAATATCGACTGGATCATCATTGGAGTATATTTCGCCGTCGTCTTACTGATCGGATTTCTGGTCGCGAAAGTTTCAGGAAAGAATACGGGAGAGTTCTTTCTCGGTGGACGGGAAATGCCGTGGTGGCTGCTCGGCTTTTCAATGGTGGCGACAACGTTTTCGACCGACACGCCGAATCTGGTGACCGATATCGTGCGTCAGAATGGAGTTGCTGGAAACTGGGTCTGGTGGGCATTTCTCATCACGGGCATGGTGACGGTTTTTCTATACGCCAAACTCTGGCGCCGCACGGAAGTGCTGACCGATATAGAGTTTTACGAGATTCGCTATAGCGGTAAAAGCGCGGCGTTTTTGCGCGGATTTCGAGCATTGTATCTCGGGGTGTTCTTTAATATAATGATTATGGCTTCCGTGTCTCTGGCGGCGATCAAGATTGGCGGAGTGATGCTGGGCCTGAGCCCATTGCAATGCATACTGAGCGCGTCGGTAGTGACTGTGATCTTCTCATCGATAGGCGGATTTCGAGGGGTCATCTTCACGGACTTTCTTCTTTTCGTCGTCGCTATGGTTGGCTCGATCGCGGCGGCTTACTTTGCCCTGGGGCACGAGGGGATCGGATCCTTGAGCGCCTTGCTCGAGCATCCGAATGTCGCGGACAAGTTGGGGTTCTTTCCCTCGGTGGAGCGTGATGCTGCGGGCGCAATGACCGATGCGAATCTAGATTTGTGGATGACGCTAATAGTGATCCCCTTGGTGGTTCAGTGGTGGAGCGTTTGGTATCCTGGAGCCGAGCCGGGCGGCGGAGGCTATATCGCTCAACGAATGTTGGCGGCGAAAAACGAACGGCACGCGACCGGAGCGGTTTTGTTCTTCAATTTGGCCCATTATGGGCTGCGTCCTTGGCCTTGGATACTGGTAGCATTGGCATCGCTGGTGGCCTTCCCGACACTCGAAAGTATTCAAGTGGCTTTCCCGGATGTGGACCCGAGCGTAATCGGGCACGACCTCGCGTATCCAGCGATGCTTACCTATCTCCCGACCGGATGGTTGGGATTGGTTCTGGCGTCATTGGTGGCTGCCTACATGTCGACGATCTCGACGCACTTGAACTGGGGTTCTTCCTATGTGGTCAACGATTTCTACAAACGCTTCGTCAAGCGAAAGGCGAGCAGCAAGGAGCAGGTAATTGTCGGCCGAGTTTCGACGGCTCTGCTCATGGTATTCGCCGGTTGGTTGGCACTTCAGCTTAAGAGCGCGTTGGATACATTTCAGATTCTGTTGCAGGTTGGCGCGGGGACGGGGCTGCTGTTCATCCTCCGCTGGTTCTGGTGGCGCATCAACGCGTTTAGCGAATTGGCGGCATTGATCGCATCGTTCGGCTTCGCTGTCTTTTTCAAAGTGGTGGATCTCGGCTGGCCCTGGTGGTTAGAGCTTATTAGTTCGATCGGATTGACGACGGCTGTATGGTTGATTGTCACGTTCCTCACGCCGCCGAGCGAGATGAAAACCTTGCTCATGTTCTACAAACGAGCGCGTCCCGGAGGGAATGGATGGAATCCCGTACGGGAGCATTCCAAGACCTTCCTCCCTCGCGCGGATTCGCTGGCTCCTCAGATCGGACAAGCGTTGATGGGGGTCGTAGCGGTTTACGGATTGCTGTTCGGCATCGGCAAGTTCATCTACGGAGAATATTTGTTCGGCTTCATCCTCGTCGCCGTCGCTATCGCCCTGACGGCGAAGCTAGTCTTCTCGAAAACAATCGGAGGACGGTTGTAATGAGTTGCAGCCTAAAATTGACAAAAAAGATACAAGATGAAGACCTTAGTTAAGGTAGGGGTTACGGCTCTATTGATTCTCGGCTCGGCTGTGTGTCGAGGAAATATTGACATCATTCCTCGTCCTCAGGAAATCGAATCGGGTTCGGGCAGCTACGAGATTACTGCATCGACTGAGCTGGTCTATTCAAAAGGAGCGCAAGCGACCGCGGACTATCTTGCAGAAGTTCTGGCGCCGGCGATGGGATTCGAATTACGAGTTAAGCGTGGAAGAAAATCGACGGGTGGCATCTTCTTGGGGCTTGATGAGGCGACCGCGGACAGCATGGGACCCGAAGGTTACACGCTGAAAGTGGGCAGCGATGGAATCGAAATTACGGCCGCGACGGAGTCAGGACTTTTCTATGGGGTTCAATCGTTGCGGCAACTGCTTCCTGTTTCCGTTTTCGCGACGGGAGTGATCGACGAGGTATGGGACGCGCCTTTCGTCACGATCGAGGATCAGCCACGATTTGGATGGCGTGGAATGCACTTGGATGTCGGTCGGCATTTCATGCCGAAGGAGTCGGTGTTGAAGTTTATCGATTTGATGGCGATCCATAAATTCAATACGTTTCACTGGCATTTGACCGAAGATCAAGGTTGGCGGATCGAGATAAAGAAGTATCCCAAATTGACCGAATTCGGGGCATGGCGCGATGAAACGGTAGTCGGCCACGCTCGCCACTACATTCAGAAGAAATTGCCCTTCGTTTACAATGGTCTGCCGCACGGCGGCTACTACACGCAGGACGAGGTTCGGGAGGTAGTCGCCTATGCGTCGGCAAGGCATATCACGGTCGTGCCGGAAATCGAGTTGCCGGGACATGCTCAAGCGGCAGTATTCGCGTATCCAGAATTTGCGAGCAGCGCCGAGAAGATAGGAGTGAAGAAGGAGTGGGGCGTCAGTCACCATATCTATAGCCCGGAGGATAAGACGATCGCGTTTCTGAAAGATGTTATGGATGAAGTTCTGGAGTTGTTTCCGAGCGAGTTCATCCATATCGGGGGTGATGAAGCGACAAAAACGCTTTGGGAGAAAAGCCCGCGTATCCAAGAGCTGCTCAAGGAGCGAGGTCTCAAGGACATGCACGAGATGCAGAGTTGGTTTGTTGGTCAGTTCGATGAATATCTTACAGCTAAAGGGCGCCGATTGATCGGCTGGGACGAGATTCTGGAGGGCGGTCTAGCTGAAGGGGCGACTGTCATGTCTTGGAGAGGCGCCAAGGGAGGCATTGCGGCTGCTAGCGCTGGTCACGATGTGGTTATGGCGCACAATGGCTATCTGTATTTCGATCACTACCAGTCGAAGGACGAACGCGAGCCTTTGGCTATCGGAGGGTTCAACACGCTCGATAAGGTGTATTCCTACGAGCCCGTTCCTGAAGAATTGGACCCTTCCGACGCCAAGCGCATTCTCGGAGCTCAAGGTCAGCTATGGACGGAGTACATGCCGAACATGACGCATGTGGAGTATATGGCGTTCCCGCGCGCCTGCGCACTCGCCGAGCTGCTCTGGCTTCCGAAAGAAGATAAGGACTACGAACGCTTTTCAAGGAGTTTGGAAGTTCACCTGAAACGTTTGTCGCTTCAGCAAGTGAATTTCCGTCCCCTTCATCTCGATACGGCGGAGGAGACTAACCGCTACCAATGAGCGCTGATGCAGAGAAAACAACGACTACCCATTCAACCTTCAAAATCTAAAAACAATGAAAAACAATAATGATTCTCGTCGGAAATTCGTGAAGATCGTCGGCGCTCTCGGCGCAGGGGTCCTCGCTAGCTGCAGCTCGAAAAGCGGGAATACGTCTTCGCGACGTTCAGGGGCGAAGTACATGGGTGATTTCGCGGCTCCGAAGATCGGAACTGTGAGGTGCGCATTCATCGGCGTCGGAGCCCGAGGTAGTGGACATAACAGCCAGATCGCGGAAATCGAGGGAACCGAAGTGGTTGCGATCAGCGATCTCTACGAGGATCTGGCCAAGAAAGCCCAAGGCAAATGCGTCGAAGCGGGCAAGGGGACACGTCACAAAGATATTAAGCTGTACCATGAAAACGGTGACAGCTGGAAAAAGATGCTGCAAGAGGTAAAGCCTGATATGGTGGTGATCGCGACTCCTTGGAAACTGCATGCGCCGATGGCGATCGAAGCGATGAAGTCGGGAGCTCATGCGTTTGTCGAAGTGCCTTTGGCCCTGACGAACGAGGAGTTGTGGGAGATCGTGGATACGTCGGAGTCGACGGGCAAGCACTGTATGATGATGGAAAACGTCAACTACGGTCGCGAAGAGCTGATTTATCTCAATATGTGTCGCCAAGGGTTGATAGGCGAACCGCTTCATGCTGAAGCGGCCTACATTCACGAACTGCGCGGTCAAATGAAGCAGGTCGAGCGCGGCACCGGATCCTGGAGAAGCTATCACTACGCCAGTACCGATGGAAATTTGTATCCGACGCACGGATTGGGACCGGTTGCTCAATATATGAATTTGGCGCGCGGCGACGATAATTTCGGCCGTCTGGTTTCGTTTTCATCACCGGGCCGCGGACGTAATCTCTACGCGAAGGCGAACTTCCCTGCGGACCACAAATGGAACAAGATGGACTTCAAAGGGGGCGACATCAATACGTCGATCATTAAGACGAACCTGGGGCGTACCGTAATGATTCAGTGGGACGAGACCAGTCCTCGGCCGTATTCCCGTCACAATTTGATTCAAGGGACGAAGGGAACGCTAGCCGGCTTCCCGACGCGAGTAGCCCTGGAAGGGGGCATTGAAGGCGGCGCCGATAGTCACCACCAATGGACTGAAGGCGAGAAGCTCGAAGCCTTGTTCGAAAAGTACGAGCATCCCTTGTACAAGCGCCTTGGCGAGCTCGCCAAGAAAATGGGCGGGCATGGCGGCATGGACTTTATCATGCGCTATCGTATGGTCGAGTGTCTGCGTTTAGGTCAGCCGCTTGACCAAAATCTTTACGAAGGCGCGTTCTGGAGCGCGGTGGCGCCTTTAAGCGTAGCGTCGGTTGCCCAAGACGGGGCGCCGCAAGTCTTCCCGGATTTCACGCGCGGCGAATGGAAGAAGACCAAACCGCTGGGAATCGTGGGGTAATTTCGAAGTAGCTCTGCGCTTTTTCCTGAACTTAAACCGACTGAATGCTCAGGCTGAAGAGCTGAGCTACTTAAAACAAAATTCTACACTAAGATGAAATCGCTCTATTCCATTCTATTCGTATTCGTTTTTTCGGTTCACGCACTGGCCGCCGAAAAGCCAAATATCGTCTACATACTTGCGGACGATCTTGGATACGCCGAGCTTGGGTGCTACGGTCAGGAGAAAATCGAGACGCCAAATATCGATGCTCTGGCGGCGAGTGGAGTGCGATTTACGCAGCACTACTCGGGCTCTCCCGTTTGCGCGCCGTCGCGTTGTATGCTGTTGACGGGCAAGCATCCCGGACATGCTTACATTCGGGGCAATGACGAATGGGGCGAACGCGGCGATACTTGGAATTTCGCTGCTGCGGTCGAGGATCCGAATTTGGAGGGCCAGCGTCCGCTTCCAGAAGGGACGAACACAATCGGTTCCGTCTTGCAATCGGTCGGTTACAAGACGGCGATCGTGGGCAAGTGGGGTCTAGGAGCGCCGCTCACCGATAGCATTCCTACCAAGAAAGGCTTCGACTTTTTCTATGGCTATAATTGTCAGCGTCAGGCGCATACGCTTTTCCCGAAGCATTTGTGGCGAAATGAGGAGAAGCATTGGTTGGACAACGAGTTGGTTGTACCGGGGACTAAAATTCCTGAAGGATCCGATCCGAACGATCCTGCGAGTTACGCGAAGTTCGAACTAACGGATTACGCTCCGAAACTGATGTTAGACGAAGCGCTCGGATTTGTCCGGAGCAATAAGGACGAGCCGTTTTTCCTCTATTTTGCATCGCCGCTTTCGCATGTTCCATTACAGGCGCCTGAGAAATGGGTTGAGCATTATCAGAAGAAGTTCGGTCCTGAAGAGCCTTATATTGGCGACAAGGGATATTTTCCGCATCGCACGCCTCGAGCCGCCTACGCTGCGATGGTATCCTATCTTGACGAGCAAGTAGGGGATATCGTCAAGGAGCTCAAGGAATTGGGTGTGTATGATAATACTCTGATCATCTTCTCGAGCGATAACGGACCGACCTATAATGGCGGAAGCGACTCGGCGTTCTTTGATAGCGCGTGGCCTTTTAAAAGTGAATACGGATGGGCCAAGGGCTTTTCCACCGAAGGTGGTATCCGGGTACCCATGATCGCGAGCTGGGAAGGGAATATAAAAGGCGGTCGGACTTCGAACCATGCATCCGCGTTCTGGGATGTGTTGCCGACTCTCTGTGAAGTTTCGGGAGCGACGATTCCCGATGATATTGACGGACTAAGTTTCGCTCCGACCTTATTTGGTGGAGAACCCCAGAAGCCCCACGAGTTTCTATATTGGGAGTTCCCTGCGTATAAAGGACAGCAGGCTGTTCGTATGGGCGATTGGAAAGCCCTTAGGAAGAATATTTTCGAAGGAAATATGGCGTTGGAGTTGTATAACCTGAAGACCGATCCGAGAGAGCAATTCAATGTAGCTGCTGAGCATCCAGAAGTCGTCTCGAAAATCGCAGCGATCATGAAGCGAGAGCATGAGCCCGCCGTTCTAGAGCGTTTCAAGATGAAGGAGCTGGGGGACTAGCGCATTGGTCTATGAATTACGTTAATATCTGAAATTTAGTTGCCCACGGATCGCACGGATTCACACGGATGATGAGAGGCAGCTGATCTGCAGAAATCCGCGTGATTCCGTGCGATCCGTGGGCAAAAATAAAACTCATGCCCATTGGCCATCATTCATTTCAAGGCGATGCTTAAGGAGGGCGATACCTCGAAATACGAGGGAACATATTATGAAGAAACTATTGTCGTTTATTGGAATTGTTTGTCTGGTCGCGGGCGTGACTTCTCACGTCGATCGAGTCGAGGGAGCGGAAGATGCGGTCAAGCCTAACATCGTTATAATCTACACCGACGATTTAGGTATCGGCGATGTCAGCGCCTATGGCGTTGGAAAGCTGGATACGCCAGGTATCGATAGCATCGCGGAGGAAGGATTGCGGTTTACCGATGGCTATGCCACTTCGGCGACCTGTACGCCGAGCCGGTTTGCGCTGCTAACGGGTCAGTATCCTTGGCGAAATAAGGACGCTCAAATATTGCCGGGAGATGCTCCGTTGCTAATAAATACTGAGCAAGAGACGCTTCCGCGTATGCTAGGACGTGCTGGATACACTACGGCCGTTGTCGGCAAGTGGCACTTAGGCCTGGGAGATGGAAACGTTGATTGGAACGAACGGATTACTCCAGGTCCAAATGAAGTTGGCTTCGACTATTCTTATATTATGGCGGCCACGAATGACCGCGTTCCGAACGTCTACGTGAAAAACGGTTCGGTGGTAGGCTTGGATCCGAATGATCCGTTGGAGGTGAGCTACAGCACGCCTTTCGAGGGCGAGCCGACGGGGTACGGCAATCAAGGCATGTTGAAGATGAGGTATAGCAATGGGCACTACTACAGCATCAACAACGGCATCTCCCGCATCGGCTATCAGAAGGGCGGCAAGTCTGCTCAATGGATCGACGAGGATATGTCCGATCTGTTTTTGGAGGAGGCCCAGGCGTTTGTGAAGCGGAACAGGGCGAAGCCATTCTTTCTATTCTACGCGTTGCATCAGCCTCATGTGCCGCGTGTTCCCCATTCGCGGTTCGCCGGAAAGTCGGGTCTAGGGCCTCGCGGCGATGCGATTCTAGAGGCGGATTGGGCCATTAGCGAATTCATGTATACGCTGGATGAGCTCGATTTGGCTGAGAATACTTTGGTCGTTTTTTCCTCCGACAATGGTCCTGTATTGGATGACGGATACTATGACGACTCGGTTATCAAAAATGGCGATCATACGCCGTGGGGCAATTTCCGAGGAGGGAAGTACAGTCTTTTTGAAGCGGGAACCCATATCCCTTTTATAGTCCGTTGGAAAGGGCATGTAGATGCGGGCGTTTCGAATGCGCTGGTTTCGCAGCATGATTTGCTTGCTTCTCTCGCTCGTTTGACGGGCCAGGAAAACGCGGTTGCCGATAGCATGGACATGCTGGATGTTTTTCTGGGGAATTCCGAGCAAGGGCGCGACGCGTTGATCGTTGAGGGCTATGATGGCAAGACGGCCTACCGCGAGGGAGACTGGGTGTTGATTCCGCCTCATGAGGGACCGGCGCTGGATGTACCCGAAAACATCGAGACGGGTTTTTCATCCGAGTATCAGCTGTACAATCTGAACAAGGATCCCGGTCAAAAGAAAAACCTGGCAAAACCACGGCCTGCGAAAGTCAAGGCGATGAGTAAGGCTTATCTGGCAGTCGTGGACAGAGGGTGATTTCTACCTTCACTTCCCTTTTCTTTTTTGTATTCTCGATCGTTATGACTTCTCTGTTTAGGTACTCGATTCTCGCGCTCATCATTCTAGCATCCTCGATCTCGGGATTCGCCCGTAACACTGCCTTGGAACCGATTCCGCGGCCTGGAATGGTTTGGAAAAATAAGGGTGGCGAAACTTGGATGGGTCGGCACGAGGCGATCAAGGCGACGGTCGCGAAGGGTGGGGTGGATCTGATTTTCGTTGGCGACTCGATCACGCACGGTTGGGATACTACCGGAACTGGAACGCGAATCTGGGGGCAAGTTTATGCGCCCTTCAATGCGGTGAACATGGGTTTCGGTGGAGATAAAACGGAGCATGTGCTATGGCGGTTCGACGATGGAGAGATCGACGGTATTTCGCCAAAAGCGGCGGTGGTGATGATTGGCACGAATAATTGGAAAGCGAATACCTACGAGGAAATCGCCGAAGGAGTAGAGGCTGTTTGCCGGCGCCTGAGAGCAGAGCTTCCTAAAACTAAGATTTTGCTTCTGGCTATCTTCCCTCGGGTGAGTTCGGATCCGTGGGCAGGAGCGAATGTGGTGATGGCTAATCGTCTAATCGAAAAACTGGATGATGGGGAATGGATCCATTTTCTGGATATTGGGCCAGCCTTTAGAACCGATAAAGGTCGATTGCCGCAAGAAATCATGCCCGATGGTCTGCATCCCAACGAGGCGGGATACGAAATCTGGGCCGAGGCGATTCGGCCAAAGCTGTCGGAACTGATGGACGTGGAAGTTCCTAAGTATCAAAAGGAAAAGTAGCTCAGTGCTTTAGCCTGAGCAGAATATGGGTTGATGGCTCAGGCTGAAACACTGAGCTACTGCTGATATGCAAAAGCGTTTTATAGAAATCATCAGTTTTGTTTTCTGCTTAGGCACGTTGCAGATGGTTTCTGCCGAAGACCTGCCCTTCGAGCCCACCGTAGTGGGCGTGCCTCCGGCGAACGCGTTTCGTTCTCTGTGGCGAGCGCATGACGGCTCTATCCACAGTCATGGATTTACGGGTACGTATCGTGAGCCGACAGGGCTCGTGAGCTTGGTTTCTCGTGACGAAGGTTTGAGTTGGGAGGAGATGCCGTTGTCTCTTGCCCGGCCCGAAGGTCGCGATGATCCCTTTGCCACTTACATTCCTCCCGGCTTGAAGCAGGATCCGAGCAGCGGAGGTTGGCTGGCAGTGATCGATGGGAAGCAGCCTTATTTGCTTCGCTGGAAAGGTGATCCTTGGAAAGTGGTTCCAGAGAGCTCGGTGATAACAGATCGCAGCCTGATTATGATGCGTCCGCCGATTTTCATTCGCGACAATACGCGAATCATTGCCGCGGGGCATAGTCTGGATCTGAATCCAATTGGCGGTCCTATTAGCATTTATCATAGCGATGATGGTGGATCGACCTGGACTGCTGCCCACTTGCCGAGCGTTGCAAATCACCAGATCGCTCCGCCTCACAAGGGACTGCGTTGGCAGAACCCCGGAGTGGAGCCGACAATCGTGGAATTGAAAGATGGCCGATTGTGGTGCCTGTTGCGAACGTCGCAAGATCGCCACTACGAAACGTTTTCGAATGATGGCTGCGCGACCTGGAGCGCGCTGGTTCCGTCGCCATTTTGGGGGACCTTGACGATGAAGACATTTCACCGCTTGCCCGATGGGCGCTTGATGCTGTTCTGGTCCAACACAACTCCGCTTCCCGAGCGATCGCATGCCGAGCGTGTGCAGGGAAAGAAAGATTGGGAAACGGGGCGCGAAGACGTATTCACAAACCGGGACGCCCTGCACGCGGCCATCAGCGGCGACGATGGCAAAACTTGGAGTGGCTTTCGCGAGATACTTCGTAGTGAATTGCGTAACGAGCCCGATTTCGGCACGTCTCATGGAGGTGTCGGCCCGTCAAATGATCGGAGCGTGCATCAAGCTCAAGTAATCGATTTGCGAGACGGGCGCGTATTGGTTCAAGCCGGACAGCATCCCGCTTTGCGACGATTGCTGATTATGCATCCCGATTGGTTGATGGAGACGGAGCAAGCGGACGATTTCTCAAACGGATTGGATGCTTGGCATGTTCAGCTTTTCCGGGCGGGAGTTGTAGGGCATTGCGCGTATAATCGCGAGATTGGGGCGACGCTCGTCGAAGACCCGGCGAATGCGGATCGAAACGTTTTGAGATTGCGGACGATTCCCGACCCATCGTTGGTGAGTCCCGTTCAAGGGGCTCTTTGGAATTTTCCGGTCGGGCGTAGCGGAACTTTGGTGACGAGCGTGTATTTGCCTCGTGGTAGCAAAGGGGGTTTGGTCGCCCTCAACGATCGCTGGCTGGCCCCAAGCGATCTTCAGGTAAGCGATCTGGCGCCGGTCCGACTGAATATCGGTTCGGATGGCATTGTAGATGGGACTTCGCTCCGACTGACTGCCGGGAGTTGGCATGAGCTGGAAATCTCGTGGTCCTATGAATCGCTGACTATCGAGTTGACGCTGGATGATCAGCGGGCAGAGCTGCCGTTCTCAGCTGCTCCGGAGTTGCCTCACGGGTTTAGCTATTTGCACTTGCAAAGCAGTGAGGAGCCAAACGAGGCGGGCATTTTGTTTGGACCGGTATTGGTGTCGGTCCGCTGAGATACGTCTTTCGTCTGGGGCGGCGCCCATACACGTCAACTTAAGTGCAATTCGCCGATTTGGATAGCACTGCGGTTCAAATCTCACAGAACCACGAGGTCGAGAAAGTCCCAAAGCCATGAACTCTCAGAAGAACGCTTAACAACGCTCGTGCCTCGCTTGATCCACGCTGCGCGTGGGCAGGATCCCCGGCAAGCCAGGGGCAGGATCGAATATTAAACAGAGGCTCTTGGCTTGATGGGCATCCCCATCCGGGTATCCTGTGTTCGTCGAATCCTTTTGGTAAGTTGTATCAAACGCGGCTTTGCATTGACCGGAAAAATCCTGCCCTCGCGGCTTGTCTCGGCGTAGCAGCGCGAAGACGGAAGCGAGGATCCTGCCTCGAGTCTAGACGAGAGATCAAGCGAGGCACGAGCGTTGTTGTGATTATGTTTATCTGCTAAGTTGGCGCCATTGCAGATCTCACGCCGAAGCCTTGGCTACACGAGGGACCCGCGTAAATTTGAGACAATTTCAGTTAAGTTGACGCCTATGGGCGGCGCCGGACGCTACAAATTTTTGGGTGATGTTGCCGGTGTGGGTAGAATTCGGACACTGTCCCAAACCTATTGACGGGACCTTTCAATCGTCTCGAAAGAATTCGAACAAACCTCAACGCCTACGCAATCAACGTGTTTCGGGCTACGTACTTATAGGCAATCGATCCCAACTTCGATTCGGAGGGCGGCTACGCTTGTTCGAATTGAATTGGCTAATCCTGTCATTCCAAGAATGCCGATTCGCATTCCTCTCCAAGTATTCGCGTAACTCTCCAAAGCTCCACATCATGAAAAAAATCATCATCGCATTGTTATCTGTATCAGGAATCTCCCTATTGTTAACTGGTTGCGGCGGCATAGAAGCCGATCTTGTAACACGTCCCGCAGACGTCTCGGCGTTTTCCAGTGAAGATCAGGACCTTGTCGCTCTCGGCAAACAATACTGGAGCGACCCGAGTTTGAGCAGTAGCGGCGCACTCTCTTGCAACACCTGCCACATGAACAACGCAGCGTTCAAAGACACATTCAAGAATTCGTATCCGCATTTCGTCCAGATGACGAAGGCCAAAAGCGGCTTCGAGGAAGTAGATGCCGAGCAGATGGTTCAATTTTGTTTAGTGGCGCCAATGAAGACGGATCCTCTTCCTTGGGACTCAAAAAAATTGGCGGCTTTGGCGGCGTATACGGAGCATCTACAAAAAGCCTACGCCGAGAGTCGGTAGATTCGCGGGAGATCCAATTTTAGTGTATTCAGAATTATCTGCGGCAAACGAAATCGTATGAAAGTATTTGGTATTCTCTTGTTAACCTTAGTCACTTGGAACGTATCAGCTGCCGACTCTGCAACATTGGAGGCGGGCAAAACGGTATTCATGACGAACTGCATGGTATGTCATGGCGAAAAAGGAAACGGTAAAGGGCTCGCCGCAGCGGCTCTGGACCCAAAGCCTCGAAATTTCAAGAAGGGGTTTAAGGAATTCAAATTTGGAACGACCTTGGAAGCGATCGTCACCACGATCTCGAACGGATCGCCCGGAACTGCCATGCCTCCTTTCAAAGACGCGCTGAAACCCGAGCAACTGAACGCGGTCGCGAGTTACGTTCGCTCCCTCGCGGGAGCGAAGGATTGAGAGACACTCACTCGAATTCGCCAGAATTGTAGGAGCGGGTTTTTCCCGCGGAGAGTAAAAAGCGGGGAAAGCGGGT
>JAJFLS010000722.1 GCA_021772595.1 Opitutales bacterium | reverse complement strand
CATATTAGCGGGCGCCGGATGCTAAGTTAAATTGGGAAACAAAGTCGGTGATGATGGCGACGATGCTTTGATTGAAGATGCCGATGACCAGGAGCAGAACGGCGGTGACCAGAAGCGGCAGCAGCATGGAAAAGGAGGCTTCGGAGCGTCCTTCGCTTTCGTCGGCGTGATGGTGGCCATGGCCTTCGGGGGGCTTTTCGCCGAGGTAGGCGATCTCGATGATGCGGAAGAACAAGACCGCGTTGATCAAGCTGGAAATGAGAAGGGCGATCACGTATTCCCAATGCCCGGAGTTTATCCCTCCCTGGATGAGATACCATTTGCTGAAGAAGCCCGCGGTCGGCGGGATCCCGATCAGCGAAAGGGCGCCTACCAGAAAAGCGGCCATCGTTAGCGGCATTTTTTTGAATTGCCCCTCAAGTGCCGAGAGATGCCGATCTTTTGTCTTCACAAAAATGATACCGGCGAAGAGGAACACGCACAAAGTCATGAAAGCGTCGGCGATGATGTGGTAGATCGCCCCGATCAATCCTGCACTGTCCGCGAGCCACACGCCGCCGACCATGTAACCGACTTCCGCGATGATTAGAAACGACAACATCTTGCGCAGATCCCTCTGGGCCAGAGCTGCAAGCGAACCTGCCAGAATCGCGAGGACGGACATCCAGACGATGATGTCGCTCCAGTCGAGTTCGATGAAGGTGTATTCAGGTCCGAATACGGTGAACGTCAGGCGAATCATGACGTAGATCATGACTTTGGTCACAAGCGGACCGAGAAGGGCGCTGGTCGTCGTGGGAGCGAAGGCGTAGGAATTCGGCAGCCACGCGTGCAGCGGGAAGAACGCCATCTTGATCCAAACGCCCACGGTGATCATGATAAACGCGACTAGAATCGCGGGAGATCCGAAGAGGTCGCGCGACACCAGCTGCTCCTGGATGTCGAACATGTTCAGCGAGCCGGTCTTGATGTAGAGATAGCCGACTCCGAGCAGGTAGAACGATGCCCCGATCGTTCCCATGATGAGATACTTGTAGGAGGCGAGAGTCGCTCGTTTGGGCCCCATCGCGATCAGTGCGTAGCTTGTCAGGGCGGAAACTTCCAGGAGGACGTAG
Source organism: Opitutales bacterium (assembly GCA_021772595.1). Classification (GTDB taxonomy): domain Bacteria; phylum Verrucomicrobiota; class Verrucomicrobiia; order Opitutales; family Opitutaceae; genus Pelagisphaera. Next base: position 9,818 of record JAJFLS010000722.1, on the reverse strand, counting down.
AGATTGAACGCGTCGCCGGTGATGACCATCCCGAGCAAACCGGTCACCAGGAGAAGGTAGAGCGTGTAGTACTGGGACACTTTTCCCGGCGTCTCGACGGGCACTTGGTTCTTGGAGTAGATGGAGGTGATCAGCGCGACTGCCGATACGGCGACCGCCACCAGCGCATTGAGGCCATCGATCCGAAACTCGATTCCGAACGGCGGCGCCCAGCCTGCCATAAAATAGCGGATCGTGCCCTCGTTCATGACGCGGCACAGGGTGGTCCAGCTGGCCGCGAAGGAGCCCGCGAGACTGAGGACGACCAGCGGAAAGCAGATCTTCTCGAAACGGATGCCCACTAGGGCCACTAGGATCGCGACGAGAAACGGAGCGAGGAGAATGAAAGCGGGGGCCTGTTCAATCATTTGCCGGATATGATCGAGTCAAGGATTTCGTGTTCTTCGATCGTGCCGAATTCCCCGTATAGTTTTTGCGTGATGGCGAGGCCGACTCCCAACGTGCTGACGCCTACGACGATGGCGGTGAGCATGAGGACGTGAGGGAGGGGGTTCGCGAAATCGTCTGCCTCTATGAGCGGCCCGGCTGCGTGCAGATCCGCGTCGCTTCCGTGCTCGCCAGCACCGTGCGAAGTATCCGCTTCGTGGTGACCCGAGTCATGAGACGGATGAACCTGCTCGTGGTAGAGGATCGGAATGGTGGCGCCTTCTTTGACGCCGATAGAGACGTAGAAGAGAATGATCGCGGTCTGGAAAATGGACATCCCGATCAGCTTCTTAATCAGGTTGTTTTTCGAGATCATTGCGTAAAGCCCGATCATCATGATCACGATGTAGACCCAGTAATTGAATTTCGCGGAAATTGCTTCGAGTAGTTCCATGAGACTAGAGGCCCTCCTTCATTCTTCCGTTGGAGGCGAGGTTGGAGTAGATCGAAAACATGACCGCGGTCACTGTAAACGCTACACCGATTTCGACGCCAAGCATGGCGTGCGAACGCGCTTCGATGGGGGTTGCGGGCATGATTTTGTGGAGGATTTGGTAATCGAGAAAGTTGCTTCCGAGCGCCAGGCAGAGAAAGCCAAAGCCCGCGTAGATGAAGATTCCGGTCCCGGCCAGTTTGAGTATCCGATTTTCGGGCACCCATTTTTGAGCGGTCTGCAAATCCCGAGAGAGCGCGAGCAAGATGAAACTCGCTCCGAAAATGACTCCGCCCTGGAATCCGCCTCCTGGGCTGTGATGGCCGTGCGCGACGACGTAGAGGGCGAAGAGCTGGATGATCGGGATCACCAGTCGGCAAGTGGTGGAGATGATGAGATCGTCGTCCTTCTTGTAGATGGTCGCTTGTTGCTTCAACACGCTTTCATCTTTCGGGCCGTAGCGGCGAAGAATCCCGATGATGGCGATGCCTGCTGTGAAAATCACCACGGTCTCGAACATCGTGTCGTAGCCCCGGTAGTCGGCCAGCACGGCGGTCACCATGTTGGGGACGCTCGTTTCCGGGAACGTCTCCGTGATGTAGTGTTGCGACAGCCGGTAGCTGTTGGCGGGCGATGCCGGGTCTCCCCAGTCGGGGAAGTCGCTGACGGCCGACATGAGCAGCCAGCCAGTGAGAATGACGGCGATAAATGCGAGAGCTTTCAATCCGATGACCTCCTAGATGTGCGCAACACTGTCGCGATTAGAAAAACGGCGCTGACTCCAGCGCCCACTGCGGCCTCGGTGAACGCGACGTCCACAGCCGCCATTTGGGCCCAGAGAAGACACATGAGAAAACTGTAGACTCCGAAGATCATCGCGGCGCTGAGCAGGTCTTTCACATGCAGGGAAATGATCGCAGTGATGACTAGAAAAATGAGCGTGAATAGATCGAATATCCAGATCATGCTTGCGGATCTTCCTTCCCGTCTTTGCGCGTCCACATTTTCTGTCCCTCTTCGAGACCGGCCTTTATGAGGGCGTGCGTGCTGGTCGGGCTCGCCCACATGATGAAGATAGTGATGAAGAAAATCTTCCCTGCTACCAGGAGGTTGGCCACGTTGAAGTCACTGAGCTGATAGACTGCGAGGCCCACCAGGATGAGAAATACCGACATGGTGTCGCCTTTTCCGGCTGCGTGCATGCGGGTGTAGAAATCCGGGAAGCGAAGAATTCCGACAGCCCCGCCTAGAAAGAAGAGGAGGCCGAAACCGATCAGGACGATGCAGATGATGTTGAGAATCATGACTCTTGCTCCTTGGTTTTGATGGTCGAGAACTGCTTGTCCGGATTCACGCGGTCGAGATAGCGGGCAGCGGCTAGAGAGCCAATGAAGTTTAGAAGCGCGTAGGTGAGCGCGAAATCCACGAACATGTCGACACGCTTGAAAATAATGCCGATCAGGACGAGCAGAACGGTCGTCTTAGTGCCGATGACGTTGACTGCCACGATCCGGTCGATCGCAGTGGGCCCGACGATGATCCGGTAGAAGATCGGGACGATCAGGGCGAAAATGGCGACTCCGGCCAGTATGAAGAAATTTTCCATTGCGCGTTATTCCCCCTTTTCAAACACCCTGGCGATCTTGCGTTCCATGGTGTCGTCCTCGACGCCGGCGGTCGTGATTTTGCTGATGGAGTGGATGAGGAGCTCGTCGCCCTCGATGTCGATCGTGATGGTTCCGGGTGTTAGCGTGATCGAGTTGGCGAGGATCCATTTGCCGAAATCCGTCTTGAGGTTCGTCTTGATGCGGACGAGCGAGGGTTCGACTTCCGGCAAATCTCCAGGGGTTAAGGCGAGCCGCAGGATGTGGATGTTCGAGAGGAGAATCTGATAGAGCATCCAGACCATGTAAATCGGGACCCGAATGAGCTCGTGCAGGCGAACGCCGATTCCCTTCGAGCGGTTCTCGAATAGAAAGCTCGACGAAATCGCGGTGATGAAAGCCGAGGAAAGGACGCCCAGCGTGATGTGGAACGAGTCGAACTGTCCCGAAAATACAATCCAGATCCCGAAGAGGAAGAGGAAGATGCAGAGACGATACATATGGGAAGTGACAGATTTGTGGAGATGAGACTGATCCGGGAACTCGATTCCGGGAGGGAGGTGTTAGGGAGGCAGTACGAAAATCACTTCACATCTCTTTCACAAGTCTTTTTGAAAAAAGGTGTCGGGAATGGATGGAAAGCGGGCTCTCGGATCCGCCACTGTAGCCGCGATCGTGGCTGCAGCTTAAGTTGAAAGCGACGGTTTGCCGACTGTAGGAGCCTGCTTGCAGGCGATTGTAACTCGGTGGTATGCGAAAGAAATCGCCTGCCATTCGACACGCTCATGGCTCTCATTCCGCGTGCGGGAGAACGGGCAAGCAGGCTCCTACATTTGATGAAACGCACTCGGTGGGATTTTGTTCGCCGCGACCGCCGATCAATTCGAAGAGCGATTCGGGCGTCTTGACTAATCTTTGGCCCGAGGTTCGGCTGCTCGGCAATGGATTTGGACAATCGTCTGATTTTGATCGTGTCGCTGAATGGCTTGGCATTCGTCCTATTCGCCTGGGACAAATTCAAGGCTCGGATCCGAAAACGCCGCGTTTCAGAGGCTGCGTTGCTTCTTGTTTCAGTGCTGGGAGGTGGAGTGGGCGCTGCGTTCGCGATGCTTCTTTTTCGACACAAAACGAGCAAGCGATCGTTCAAGTGGAAGTTCTACCTCTGCTTCGCATTGGGAATCGCAGCAAATGTCTTCGTGATGAGGAGCTGAATACGGGAGTCGGTTTAAGCCTTCTTTGTTCGAATTCGGTTTCTCGATTTTTCCTTCGCAGCGGAGAGGGTAGGGAGGCCCGGCCCGGTCCTCCATATTCATTGGGTTAAAAGAGGACTGAGCCAGTCCTCCCTGCCATTTTGTATGCAATCTTCAAAGAGGGTGTTTAATAAGTGCTGATTGTTATCAACATTCTGGATTCTAGGGTAGGGCTGATCCTGAACCGGCTGCTTAGGGATAAGCAGCCCTACCATCGGTGATTCTCGACTTGTTTAACAGTCTCTTAGAGGGTATCTAGTAAGTCCATTTTGCAGGGTCGGCGCTTGCACCGACCCTGCAAAGATTAGATGGATGTCATCGGCTCCGTTCCTCCGTGATCACCGTGGTTTAATAAATATTTGGGCTTTGGTTAACGCATTCGATAGCTGATCGCTCATACAGGAGAACATAATTAGCTCCATATTCGGGTTTTCCGTCAGATTATGTTTGAGCTGCCGCTTAGCGGAGGGTAGGAATTTAACATCTTAGTTTGAGCGATAGTAGCGACACTGGATCCTTCGATTGCTTGTTAGTTCACCCCCCAACCCAATTTGCCCATGACGTTTTGGATAAATTATGTTGCTGCGCTTATCCGCGTGGCGATCTGGACGCTGATTTGCAGCCTAGCAATGCAAACGGTTCTGGCGCAGTCGAATGGAGACGTTTTCGATGAGATCGGCGAAGACACGGATCGATGGATCGAGCTTCAGTCGAAGGTCGCGAAAGAGAACGCTCTTTGGAAATCCGAGAAAGAAGTGCTCGCCAATAGTATTCGTGTTTTGGAGTCGGAAAAGGAAGCTCTAGAAAAGAGCCTCGAATCCAACAAGCTAGCGAGCAGCTTGTATTCGAATAACGAGACATTGGTTTCGGGCCGAATCGAATCCCAACTAGAGGCCTTGGATGTTGTTGAAAAGGAACTGATATTCTACGAGGAAAACGTAAAGGCTTTGGTTGCCAAGCTTCCTGCGCCGATCAAAAAAGACGTCGAACCGCTTGTTCTAAAACTTGCAGCGGAAGTCGATGATCAGCCGGCCTCGGTCGCAAGTCGAATGCAGAGTCTGATTTCGATTCTGACAATGATCGATCATTTCAACAACTCCCTGACTTTGACGCATGAGATCAGGCGAAACGAGGAGGGTGGTTCCTTCGATACACGCGTTTTGTATTGGGGATTGTCGATGGGCTTCGCTGCCGATGCGACCGCCTCCCGAGCCTGGCTATTGAGTCCGGGCGACGACGGATGGGTCTGGAGCGACGCGCACGATAAAGCGGATGCGGTCATGTCGCTGATAGATATTTACGAGAACGATCGCAAACCTGGGTTGGTGACTCTCCCTTCAATTCTTAGATAGGAGTTTGGATACAATGAAGAACTCAAGAAAATATAGAATCTGCATCGCTATAAAACTAGTCGCGTTAGCGGCGAGCCTCGTTTCTCAAAATCTACTAGGGCAGGAGAGCGCATCTCTCAATCGGCTTGCGGGAGAGATGAGCGGATTGGTAGATGAAAGCTTGTCCACCTACAACGCGGCGATCGAATCGATTGCCAACGAAAAGACGCCGCTCGTTCGCAAGATCGGCGAACTAGAAAACGGCAACATAGAGCTTCGGCGCGAACTCAATCGCAATCAGCGTATAATAGAAGAGGGGAAATCTATCTTGGCGCGTCTGAATACTGAATTCGCCGAACTCGAGTCGCAGACCGAATATATCGAGCGGATGTTGGACGAGTACCTGACGAAGTTCGAAAGTCGCATCCATATGGCGGAAGATCAGCGATTTAAGCCGTCTTTGACGGAGATTCGCGGAACGCTCTCGGGTCAGTCCGCGGATTTGGCAGAACGATTCAAATTGCACGCCAAAGCGTTGACTTTGGGGTTAGGGCGCCAGGAAGAATCGTTCGGCGGCTATAAGTTTTCGGGAAAAGCGATCGATTCGAAGGGCGACGTTAGAACAGGCGATGTAGCTGTCTTAGGACCGGCGGCTTATTTCGTTTCGGAAGACCGGTCAACAGGCGGAATGCTTCGATTCCACTCGGGCACAGTCGAGCCGGAAATTGCGGAACTAGAACCGGATTATGTCGCGGGTTTGGCGGCGCTCGTCTCCGAAGGTTCAGGAGACGTGCCCTTCGACGCTTCGCTCGGTGATGCGTTTTCGCTGGACGACGCGAATCTGACGCCATTGGAGCATGTCAATCAAGGAGGAATCGTTGGCTATTTCATTCTCGCATTGGGTGCTGCCGCTCTCCTGTTGAGCATCGTTAAGCTTACCGACTTGAGCCGCTTCTCGTCTAACGCCCCATCGAACATTAACGAGATCGCTTCAAGAGCTCGAGAGAAGGGCGTCGACGAAGCGATGGCTGCAGCGCCGGACGCGAAAGGAGTGGTGCGGGAAATGCTCGAGATGGGAACGCGTAATGTAAACGCGAATACCGTGCTGCTGGAAGAAATGATGTTGAGCGTCGTTCTGAAGCGCCGACCGGAAATGGAGCGCTTTCTTCCGTTTTTGGCGATTACCGCGGCGGCCTCTCCCTTGCTCGGCCTGTTGGGCACGGTCGTAGGGATGATCAAGACATTCGCCCTGATCACTGTGTTTGGAACGGGAGACCCGCAGGCTCTTTCATCCGGAATTTCGGAGGCGCTAGTGACGACCGAGCTGGGTCTTATAGTCGCGATTCCCACTCTTGTATTGCATGGCCTGTTTACGCGAATCGTGCGCAGTCGCGTTAGCGTTATGGAGCAGATCGCGTTCGAGTTTGCGAAGCTGGCCTCAGCCGGAGACGATAGGGGAGCCGCATGATATGAGTGAATCGATGTTCCAAATGATTTGGACTGCGATTGCGAGTGGCGGTCCCATTATGTTCGCCTTGGCGATTCTCTCTTTGCTGTTGTATTCGAATATTATCGGGCTGCTCGTTTTTGTGACGCGTATCGACCTCAAATCTATCGAGACGCGGGAGCACAATGTTCCCAACGCTTTTGAAGCGACGGATCGCGGGCAAAATTTGGAAACCGCTTTGGTGCGGTACGAAAACGCTCTCTGGCAATTTCGCCAGTTTATACAAAGCCGCTTAAAGTACACGCACGCGCTTTTAGTGGCGGCTCCGTTGCTCGGTTTGCTTGGAACGGTGATTGGGATGCTGGATACGTTTCGGGGGCTTTCCCTTCGGGCAGGCTACGAGACGATGCAACTGGTGGCAGAGGGCGTGCATCGAGCTTTGATCACGACTCAGACAGGATTGGTAATCGCGATACCCGCTTTGTTTCTAATCTATTGGGTCCGTCGCGTATCCAAGAAACGAGAACTTGAGTTGCTACAGGTCAAGGTGCTGACCTTTGGATCTGAAATAGGAGACTGATAATATGCTGAAAGAGATATTAAGAGAAGAAGCCGAAGAGAGTGTTGATATCAATCTTTCCCCGATGATCGACTGTATTTTCATCCTCCTTATTTTCTTTATTCTGACGACGGTGTTCGTACAGGAAACCGGAATCGAAGTGGACAAGCCGGAGGCGGCGGGGTCGATCCCCTTGGAGGAGGATAGCATCCTAATCGGCATCTCGGCGGATGAACGCATTTTCTATGGCGGCCAGGAAATCGGATTAGCCGGAGTGCGGCCCACTGTGCATCGCATCATTATTTCGGAAGACGTGTCGGTGATCATTCAAGCGGATCAGAGCACGAGCCATGGCATGTTCTCTAAAGTCTACGGCGAGGCCAAGGCGGCGGGAGCTAAACGAATACATTTTTCAACGGATAGCGTATTGCATTTGCAAGGAGGGTAGCATGACGAGCTTGGAAATTGAATACCGGAAAAGCGGAAAGTCTTGGCAGGCGTTTGTTGGAGGAGCGGCCCTGACTATTCTAGTGCTGTTCGTGATCGCGTCCACGCGGATAAGCTCGATCTTTCCTTCTCGGCCGCAAGGCGAGGCTTTGGAGATCTACTACAAGCCGCCGCCAGCTCCGCCCGCGATCAAACAAGCGCCTCTGCCGAAATCGTCTCATTCGGAAAAATCGTTTTCATTCGATTTCGCTCTGAAGGAGGATCCCGCCGAGATTACCCTTAAATCGCTCGATGTCACGCTGGACCATGATTTGGGGTCGTCGGTTTCCTTGAAGCTTGAATTGCAGAAGAACTTCGAGGCAAGTCGGCCGGAGATCGGCGATATATCCCAGTTCATGATCTACGAGAGAACCGATGTGGACACTAAGCCTTACGCGATTTTCTCGCCCGAGCCAAACTTGCCGTATAATCTTCGCAAGTACGAAGTCGAGGTGATCGTTTTCTATTTCGTGTCGTCTAGTGGGCGCCCTGACCGAATCAGCGTTCTTGATTCGAATTCGGAGAACCCAGCCTTCGGAGAGTACTCGAAAGATATTATAGAAAAATGGCGTTTCAAGCCGGCCAAGAAGAACGGCAAAGCGGTGAACTGCTGGGTGCAGCAGACTATAAAATACAATAGAGGGTCTACCAGTCCCTTCTCTTTATGAATCTTTAGAATATTTCGTTATGAAAATCCAATTGATCGTTTTTATTGTAATCGCGCTTTTCGCGAACCTGGCCGTGGCCAAAGTTAAAAAGCCGAATTTGAATAGTTCCCAATTCAAGGAGAAATTTGAGGAGAGCTATTCGGCGCTTTCGACGAAGGAGCCTCAGATAACTGAAATAGAAGGCGCCTTGCTCGATCGGCTCCGCGAGATGGTGGTTCAAGATCCGAGTCAAGCAAGGAACCTGCTTGTGGACATTCTTTCGGAAGGCGTGCCGGTGAGCGCCGCGTTTAATCATGCGCTCGGCAATATATACTATGCAGCAGGAGAATATCTGAATGCGGAAATTGAATACTTGGCGGCGAAGGATAAGTACGAGTCTTTTCAGAGGGCGTGGAATGGACTGGGGCTTGCCCGTTTTCGTCAAGATGATTACGAGGGCGCTTTGGCTGCCTTGTCCAAAAGTATCGAGCTGGGGGCGAATGACCCGGAGACTTACGGGATCCTAGGCTACTGTCATTTGAATATAGGGAATTTGAAGTCGGCCGAAGTCGCTTACAATTTGGCGATCCTGAATGATCCGGCCAATACGGAGTGGACGGAAGGACTGGGGCAGATCTATATGGAGACGGAGCGCTTTCAGGAGGCGCGTCGCGTTTTCGAACAGCTGTCGAGGGCGTATCCAGAAAATGAAGAGTACTGGCTGCTGCAGGCAAATGTCTGGCTTTCATTGGACGAACCGCTGAAGACCGCTCGAAGCATTGAAATTGCGAGACGTATCGGGAAAGTGGACGCGGAAGCGATGATTCTTTTAGGGAATATCTACTTGAAGGAGGGCGTGTTCGAGCAAGCGGAAGCGATCTATCTAGCCGCTTTGAGCGATCACTCCAACTTGGACGAGTCCCGGGTTCTGACGGTGTTGAGCTACCTCGTCACACGCGATCAGATGGCAGTCGCCCGGAAAATGATGGATGCGATGGAGAAGCCTCAAGACGGCTGGAGCCGTGCGAGCAAGGCGGCGTACTATTTCATCAAGGGGGATCTGGCTGCGGAGAACGACGAGCTGAAAATCGCCGATGTGGCCTATCAACTGTCCCTGGAACTCCAGCCCTTCGATGGGGCCACGCTTGTAAAGCTAGCTCAGTTGTATATCGCGACGGATCGCACCGAAAAGGCGCTTTACTTACTGGAGCGTGCCGAGCGTGAGGAGACTCTCGAGTACGCGGCGCTCATGCTGAAATCGCAGCTGTTGATCGACGAGAAACGGATTATCGATTCCTTGCCCCTGCTGGAGAGAGCTATCAAACGTCGGCCGAGCGAAGCGTTGAGCAATCTGTACGGCCAAGCGAAACTGGCCGCGGAATCAGAGGGCAGCGGCTCGTGAATCGAAATCTCGCCCGGAAGTGTTTTACTCCTTTTGGGTTTACTGCCCCGAAGCTTGCTTCGGCTTTGGTAGGGAGGACTGGCTCAGTCCTCCGTTTCGATTGAGAAGAGGACCGGGCCGGTCCTCCCTACCTTCAGAAATGCCCCGCTGAGGCAAAGCCTCAGTCGACCGTA
>JAJFLS010000721.1 GCA_021772595.1 Opitutales bacterium | reverse complement strand
CGAAGCGAAGGTAGAAAGTTTCATCCTGATGGGCGGCTCGCTAAAGGCTCCAGGCGAACCCGTTGGGCCGGGGGTCTTAAGCGCGATCGGCGTTCCAGTGGACCCGAGCCGGGACGATCCCTATGTGATTTCTGAAGACTTGGAAGGTCGCCGTCTCGCGTTGGCCAAGTGGATTGCCAATCCACACAATCCGCTCGCTTCTCGCTCCCTCGTCAATCGCGTTTGGCAGCATCATTTTGGCAAACCCATTGCGGGCAATCCGAACAACTTCGGAGCCAAGGGAGGCAAGCCCACGCATCCGAAACTCATGGACTTTCTCGCCGCGGAATTCGTTTCGGGTGGCTGGAAAATGAAGCCCCTCCATCGCCAGATCATGCTCTCGAAAACCTATCGGCAATCCAGCCGCCATCCGGATAGAGAGACGCTGGAAATCAAAGATCCGAACAACGATCTTCTCGCTTCGTATCCGCCACGCCGGCTCACCGCCGAGGAATTGAGGGACGGCATGCTTAAGGTGTCAGGAGAACTGAATACGAAAATGGGCGGTCTGCCGATCATGCCGGAGATCAATATGGAAGTCGCGTTGCAGCCACGGATGATTCAGTTTTCGATCGCGCCCGCGTATCAGCCGTCGCCGACTCCGGAGCAGCGGAATCGCCGCAGCATCTACGCTTATCGCGTCCGTGGCCAAGCCGATCCTTTCCTGGAGCTATTCAATCAGCCTAATCCTAACGACTCGTGCGAGGCGCGAGACGCGGCCTCAGTTTCGCCGCAAGCGTTCACACTGCTCAACAGCGACGTGGTCACGGATCGGTCGGTCGCATTCGCCCTTCGGGTCGAGCGAGATACTGAAAATGGGGGCGATGCTGTTGGTCGCGCCTTCGAGCTGGCCCTCGGGCGCAGTCCGTCCGACGAAGAACGCGCTCGGCTCGGAGCTTACGTCTCGCAAATGCAAGAGTATCATCGTGAGAACGAGCCCGAGCCTGTGGCGTATCCGACTCGCATCACGCGCTCGCTGGTCGAGGAATTCTCTGGGAAGCCCTTCGAGTACGAAGAGATCCTGCCCGCGTTCGAAAACTATACTCCCGACGCGAAAGCGGCCGACGTGAGTCCCGACACTCGGGCCCTGGCGGACCTCTGCCTCGTCCTATTTAACAGCAACGAATTCGTGCATGTTTATTAGCGATTGGCTTTTAGCAATTAGTGATTAGATTTGGGCTATGAAGGATTTTAGAACTCTAGTATTTTGGCAGAAAGCGCATCGATTCGTTTTGGACCTTTACATAGCTACACGTGCATTTCCAGAAAGTGAGCGTTTTGGATTAACTTCTCAATTACGCAGAGCAGCTGTCTCTATCCCTTCAAATATAGCTGAAGGTTGTGGTCGACAGGGAGACGCTGAACTAAAGCGTTTTCTGCAAATATCAATGGGATCGGCAAGCGAAGTTGAATACCAGCTACAACTATCTAAAGACTTAGGATATATAAATACGGCTAGTTTTTCGGAACTGAATACTGAACTCATCGAAACAAAGAAAATGCTCAACGCATTTATACAAAAGCTAACGCCCAAATACTAAGCGCCAACAGCTAAAAAAATGAAGTCCCCTATTTGTTCTCGACCCTTTTCGACGCCGGTGACGCGGCGCGATTTTCTTTGCGGTCTTGGCGCATCGCTTGGAGCTGCCGCGATGACGGATCTGTTCGCCAAGGAAGCCGTTGCCAAGGTTGGGCCGTTGGCTCCCAGGGCACCTATGCTGCCGGCTAAGGCGAAGTCGGTCATTATGCTCTTCATGGAAGGCGGTCCTGGGCAGATGGATACCTTCGACCCGAAGCCGCATTTGCGTCGTTTGCACAAGAAGGATTCGACGCTGACTAAGCCGGGCGATCCGTTCAAGTTCTTCGTGGGAAGCCCGTTCGATTCTCGGAAGGTCGGCCAGTCGGGAATTGAAATGTCAGACCAGTGGCAATACCTCGCCGACCCGGAAGTCGCAGACGAGCTTTGCAACTACCGTGGCTGTCAGGCCGAGTCGGTGAACCATCCCGAAGCGCTTTTCCATATGAACACGGGAAGTCGCCTCGGAAGCGATCCCGCTCTCGGCGCTTGGGCGACTTACGGCTTGGGCTCGATGAACCAGAATCTTCCGGGCTACGTGGTCATGACCGAACTGGCGATGCCGCAAGGCGGCGCGGGCAACTGGTCCAACGGTTTTCTGCCCGCCCATTACCAGGGAACGCGGCTGCGTCCGACGGGCTCGCCGATTTTGGATCTGAAGTCTCAGCCGAACAAGTCGCGGGCCCATCAGCGTCGCGCGATCGATGAGTTGGCCTTCCTCAACGAGAAGCATGCTGCGGAGCATCCCGAGCACAAGGAGCTCGCCGCGCGAATGGAGAGTTACGAGCTGGCGTATCGGATGCAGATGGAAGTTCCCGATGTTATCGATCTCAAAAGCGAGCCCGAGTACATTCGCGAGATGTACGGGATGAATCAGAAGGAGACCTCCGAATTTGGTCGCCAATGCCTGATGGCGCGACGGTTGGTCGAGCAGGGCGTGCGTTTCGTGCAGATTTTCTCCGGCGGCTGGGATAGCCATGATTATCTCGAGCAAGGCCATAGCTCCCGTATCCGAAGCGTGGATAAGCCGATGGCAGCGCTCATCAAGGATCTCAAGCAACGCGGCATGCTTGAAGACACGCTCGTAATTTGGACGGGAGAATTCGGCCGCACGGCGGACAATAACAAGCGTGGTGGCGTGTATTCACTCGGTCGAGACCATAATGCAAACGCCATGACGATGCTCTTGGCAGGTGCGGGTGTTAAGAAGGGGGAGATCGTTGGTGCGACCAATGAGCTCGGGACCGAGGCGGTGGACGTGGTCCATCCGATTCGCGATTTGCACGTAACGCTGCTTCACTTGTTGGGCCTCGACGATAACAAGCTCACCTATCTCCACGGCGGCCGCTACAAGCAGCTCTCGCAATTCGGCGGCCAGATCATCCCCGAGCTGCTGGCGTGAGCGGCGTGCGTTTAGGTAGCTCAGTGCTTTAGCCTGAGCCTGAAGAGTGGGAGCGGCTTTACGCCGCGATCTGACTGGTTCTATCGCGGCGTAAAGCTGCTCCTACAGTTTTGGCAGTTCCATGAGGCTCAGGCTAAAGCTCTGAGCTACTGAGAGAAGCCCTTGCTTCATTTTCATCACCTCGGCGTTTGGTGTAATGATGGGATGAGGTGGATCTCCTTTTTTGCCGAAAAGGTAAGCCAATGAAATTACGAAAAAGATCGCGATAGCAATGGTCGGTATCTTGAGGAAGAGTAACATTGGATGTGCGCCACCGATCAAATCGAATCGTCTCAATCGTAAATCTTATAACCCCAAGAAAATCAAATAGTTAGGAATGGACTCTAGCCGAATCGAGCACGGGTCACTGGAGTGATCCAAACGGAGAGTTGGTGTTGAGCGCTCAACTTGAATCTGGCTTGAAGCCCGAGTTCCGAAAATGAATTTCCATTGGCTCATCGAGTTCGAAACGGATTGGCCCAAGAATTGCTAGAACTCGCACAGCCATGATTGGCTATCAGAATTAATAACCAACTAACTCAAAAAAACGATACATATGACGAGAACATCTCTCAAACTTGCGGCAACCGTTTTGGCAATCGCAGTTACGTTAACATCCGCGAAAGCGGGCGTGTCCGGAAATGTCGCGATACAATCCGACTACGTATGGCGCGGATACTCCCAAAATTCGGGAGATCCTTCAATTCAGGGAGGCTTGACTTTGAAGACGATTCGGGCTTTTACGCTGGAGTCTGGGGCGCGAGTGTCGACTTTGGCGGCCCTGAAACCACCGAAGGAGACATCTACATTGGATTCGGAAACGAAATCGGAGATAGCGGATTCGAATATGATGTAGGGATTCTTGAATACACCTATTCCGGAGGTTCCGGCGCTGACGATTCGAATTTTACGGAATACTACATCGGGGGCAGTTACTCCGGCTTTGGCTTGACCTACTCTTTTGGTGATGAATTTGGCGACAATGTAGAAGCTAGTTATAGCTATGATCTCGAGCAGGTTACTTTGTCAGCTACCTATGGTGATTACGAGGACGCTTGGGCCTATTGGAAAGATGGGGTTTCGGGTGAAGTCCAGGGACTTGGCTGGGACATATCTTTGTGGGACACGGATCTAGACAATGATCCTCTAGGAGACACTCGAATCGTATTCACGTTTTCGAAATCGCTCTAGCTTGCAATTTCAGAGTTCTAAATGTTTGTTCAAGAAGCCGCACGTGGCGCGGCTTCTTTTTATGTAGTAGAAGATGCGCGTGACTGGATTTATTGCGGCGTTCCATTCTTCGCCGAGGCTTCGGAGGACTATCGAAAGCCGCTCCTACAATCTGCTGGCTCTTTCATTTGCCTTAGAGAGTGTTTAATAATTCGTCGAATCATGCCATATGCTCGTTGTAGCAGGGTCGGCGCTTGCACCGCACCGCGATAGTAGAGCGTGATCGACTTGCGCGGCGCGAGCGCCGACCCTACGATTTGGACATATTAGACACCCTCTTAGAGACGGAGGCAGTTTCAGCAATCCGAATCTTTTTGATTTCTTCGCGTCTTGGCGGCTTCGCGTGAGCCCTCTCTCCGCTGCGAGGGAGACGATTGTTTGTGCCACTGGATAGCAGGCTTGCACTGTCGTCACTAATGGGATTCATGATTTTGAACTCACGCGAAGCTGCGAAGACGCGAAGGATTTAGCTCTACTTAGTTAAAGGGGCGCTTTTGTGAAAGTAGGATAGGCTTCCAGCCTGTTACCAAAGGCAAGATGCCTGTGCTACTTTTCGAGATGCGGCCGATCTAAGAGACTGTCCAATAAGTCAGTGGCGAATCGCTAGAACGGGACGGCGCCCGTTCACTACCCTAAAGCTACCTTCAAAAAGGTAGCGTTCGGGCACCGCCCCGGATGTATTTCACTTATTCAACAGTCTCTTAAATTGACGCGTATGCGCTGAGCGGGATCACTTCAAGCCGGCGGTTCGGAACGACTGCGTCGTTCCGATGGCCGATCGGCCTATCGATGAGACTCAGGGCAAGAGATCGGCCGCTACTTTGGTTTGGACTGGACTATTGCCGTTTTGTCGAAAAAACGTTTGAGAGAATTATTACCAATATGAACACGCTGCAAAAAGGGATATTAGTTGAAGGGGCTACCGATTTCACTCTTTTGGAATACTCGGTAGATCTTTCTGGAGATTCGAGTCTGCTGAAGAACGCGCTGAAACGTATCCAGAATCTGGATTGCGAAGAAGGCCGGATCGTGATTTGCCTGGGTAGGAAAGCCTGGGACTGGCTCAATCCGGATTGGTCTCCGGATGGGTTTTCGAATTTCGAGACTTTGGAGGGGTCTACGGGTTATTCGATGCCGACGACTCAGAGAGATCTGTTCTTTTACCTTAATAGCAACGACAAGGGCGACAATTTCGATAATGCGAGGGCGATTGATAAGGAGCTGAAATCGTTTGCGACTTTAGAGTTGGAGCAGGTCGGCTTTAGGTATCATGATTCCCGGGACTTCACCGGTTTCATCGACGGCACGGAAAACCCGAAGGAAGATGCGAGGTTTGAAATATCGTGTGTGGCAGATGGGGAGCCGGGTGCCGGGGGGAGCCATGTGTTCAGCCAGAAATGGGTGCACAACTTGGAGGCGTTTCACTCGATGCCGGTGGAGGCTCAGGAAAAGGTCATTGGGCGCACAAAGGAGGACAGCGTGGAGTTGGACGATGATGTCATGCCGGACGATTCGCACGTGAGCCGGACCGATGCCAAAGAGGACGGAGTCTCGATGAAGATCTACCGCAAAAGCGTTCCGTTTGGAGATGTGAGCGAGCACGGACTCTTTTTCCTGTCATTTTCGTGCAGCCGAAGAAGAGTTCAGATACAGCTGGAGAGAATGACAGGCGCGACGGAGGACAAGGTTCACGATAAACTCATGGAGTTTTCCAAACCGCTCACAGGCTCGTACTGGTTTGCTCCCTCTCTGGAAGATCTTGAGCAGATGCTGAAGTAGCAAAGCTCGGCTGCTTTGGGACTATTGAATTTGTCAGTGTAGGAGCGGGTTTATCCCGCGATAGATTTGATCTGCTGAGAGACGATAACAACAATCGCGGGATAAACCCGCTCCTACAATTAGGTAATGCGCAAATTTTAATCCGATTAGACACTCTCTTAGAGAGTGTCTAATAAGTCAGTTCGACGAACCGTTGGAACGGGACGGCGCCCGTTCACTACCCTGGAGTTACCTTCAAATAGGTAGTGCTCGGGCGCCGTCCCGAGTTATCACGGCATTTATTAGACACTCTCTT
>JAJFLS010000073.1 GCA_021772595.1 Opitutales bacterium | reverse complement strand
AAAGCAGCGCAATTTCTCATAATACTATCTATTTCCAAAAACATCTGCGTTTATCCGCGTAATCTGCGGGTAAAAAATGCATCTCCTACTCGCTCACCAACTCAACTTTCCCCCAATAGCCGAATTCATTATTCCAGCCAGTCGCCTTATTCTCGAGCTCGATCTCGACATGCGTTCCTGCATACTCGGTCAAATCGACTTCGCAATTCAACCACTCATCCTGAACCGTTGCGTAACTAACTTCCTGGTCCAGTAATACTTTTTTCCCAACGACGACCCGCATCTGCCAATCGCCATGCGGATGATAGCTCGCTCGAATTTTGAGCGTTGTTTTCGTTTCTGTCGGAATCGAGACATTGCGATACATCTTGTAGGCTGCTTTTTCACTTACCGGATGCGTCTGCAAAGCCACTTCATTTCGAAAACTCTCTAAAATTTCGATAGACTCTCCGGCCTTAAAACGGAACCCTGGCGCAACCTTGCGAATCATCGTATTCACATTTGGCGCCACTGTTTCTTCCCCACCTAGCATTCTTCTCGGAACGAACTCCTGAAGATTACTGGCACCCGAATTGATCGCTAACATAAGCGCTCGATCAGCGTTATCCGGAACCATCGGCTCAAGAGCGAACCACAACATTCTCGGAATGTTGGCATCCTCTCGATCTTCTTCACGACTCGCCAAAGCCTCCAGAACCGGCCAGCGATCATCGAACTCCATTCGCTGCAAGGCCGACGCCAAATAAAGACGTACCACTGGTGATGCATCCTCCTCCGCCATTTGCTTAAACCGTGAAAGCGTATGCGAAGAAAAATCACGGTTTTCCGACAATAGCTGAATCGCCCAGGCCCTTGAATACTCCTCGCCATTATCCAGTAGCCAATACAGCCGCTCTTCCCCATTATCGCCATCAAAGTAACCCGTCACCCAGGCTGACCAAATCATTCGCAATCGCTTTCCTGACGTCCTAGCATCGTGAAACTGCTGGACCAATTTTTCGTGTACCAAGATCTTATCCAAGCTTCCCGCAGCCGCCCGCTCCTGCAGCAAAGTCCGCGCGTGTCGTACGTACCAATCATTTGAATGTAGTTGCATCTCCACCAATTCTAGGTCCGACAACTCTCTCAAGTTAGGTCGAGCGATTGCTGGCGCATCCTCTGGCAGGATACGATAGATTCGTCCGCTATTCGGAAAATTAATCGCATTTCCACAAATATCGGTGTCGTGCCAGTCGAGAATATACACTCCACCTTCTGGACCGATTTCCACACTGAAACCAACCCAAGCAAGATCGTTGATCGGCATGAAATCGTCTCCATGACTTCCAATATATCCAGAACCCGATCGCGTCATAACATCGGTCAACACCTCATGCTGATGTATATTGCACATGAAGAGCCGATCTCGATATTCCGATGGAAACGTATCCGCCAAATAAAACCGCGCTCCACCATGGGCTGACTTATGCGTATGATCGCGAATCGTCTTTATATCGTCATAGATAAATGGATTCACATGAGCGCGACTTTGCTTATGGTAGACCCCACCTTGAGAAACATGAAAGAGATGCGGAATCACACAACAGGTAGCGAACCCCTGCCCCTGATCATTGAAATCGAATCCCCAGGGATTTGAAAGTCCACGAGCGAATATCTCAAACTCATGTTTGGTCGGATGGTAACGCCAGATGCCCGCATCTATAAACTGTCGATCAACATCGCCCGCTCCAGGCTTGCCGACATTCGAATGAGTAAAGACTCCATGGCATCCATAAAGCCAACCATCGGGTCCCCAGATGAAGCTGTTTAGCGTTTCATGCCTATCGTCAATCCCCCATCCATCCAGCAATACCTGCGGCGGACCATCCGGCACATCATCGCCATTCGCATCTGGAATGAAGCTCAAATTCGGAGGAGATCCGATATATACCCCGCCAAAACCAACCGCAATTCCAGAGCTGAAGGTGATATTATCCATGAAGACCTTCTTCTTATCGAAGACCCCGTCTCCATTCGTATCCTCCAGAATCTTGATACGGCTTACCTCGCCGAGCGTATGCGTCCGACGGTTCACATAGTTGATATTCTCCACAACCCAGATCCGTCCTCGGTCATCGAAACAAAAAGCAATTGGCTCTGCTATGTCTGGCTCCGCCGCGAAAATGGAAACATCAAAGCCATCGGGAATATCCATTTTTGCGACGGCCTCTGCCGGAGACAAGAATGGAGCGTTACTCGTTTTCGGTTCGGCCGCGAAGGTGGAGCCCATTGCAACCAGACTCATCAAAGCAGTAAACCCAAGGTAGGGCTGCTTATCCTTAAGCAGCCGTTTTAAGTTGAACGCTGCGGCTGCTTGGGGACAAGCAGCCCTACCTATAAATCTTCGAATATAGTCCATCTTCATTTTACTGTTTCCAAGGGTTCTTCTGTTCTTAAATACTGTATCAAGTTTGCCACTTCGTCATCTTTCAATGTCATCAATAATCCTTCCGGCATCATCGAAACGTCGGAAACGACCCGCGATTTGATGTCCTGCTTCGCCACGACTTGCTTCTGACCTACCGCATTAAGGACGATACGGCGACTATCCTCTTCAGCAATCGCTCCAACGAGAACTTGTCCCTCATGGGTCGTAACGGTCACCATCTTGTAACTGTCCGGAATATCGTCGCTGGGGTCTAGAATATTCAAAAGAATGTAGTCGAGATTCGCTCGATTCGAACCGGTAAGGTCAGGACCAATTTGTCCGCCATTTCCATACAGCACGTGACAAGCAACGCAGGTTCGGTCGAAAACCGCTTTTCCTTGAATCGGATCAGCAACCGCCATCGTCTTGGGTGTTAGCAAATTCCGATACTTCTCGAACAAAACGCTCTTGTCACCCGAGAGCGATGCGATATCTCCATAGACTTCTGAAAAGGCAGACCCAAGCATCGATTCCAATGTTCGAGCCGCATAGCTTGGAATTTCGCTTTTGGAGATAACTCCACTTCGCAACGCAACAAGCAGCTCCTCCGCATACTCCTTACGCGTCGCCAAGGTCTCGACAACCACTCGACGTTCAGACGCGCTAAACGCTTCATATCGATTGATCAGCAACTCGGCAGCTCCCGGTTGAGGCACCACCCCGAATGCTCGTATCGCAGACGTTCTCAAATATTGATCATCGAGGAGTTTTTCCAACTCTGTAGGCAATTGAACATTTCGCTGAGCTAGCAAGGATCTCAACGCGCTCTCACGCTCGTCCACCTTCGCAAACCCATTCCGCAATGTATCCAATGCTTCAAGCGCTGCGCTTTCATCGCCAAATATCTGCGAAAGCTCCTGAAGCAATCGCTTCGCCTCGACATTCTCGCTCGTCGATAATCGTTCGCGTACGTCGCCCCAAGCTGCGGGAGCATCGACATCCCTCCGTCCCTCCAAGCTTTTAAGCATGCCTCGCATCAGCGAAACCTGAACATTCTCATTGTCGGACTTCGCAATCGCTTTCGCCAACATCTGCATCGAGCTGGCCTCACTTGCGCCTCTCGTAGTCGAAAAGCAAAGCAAGACTCCTAGAAGCGCTAAACCTATTGTATAATATTTCTGTATTCGCATTTCAATTTTATCTACGTAGCCGCTTTCCTTATTCGATCGGGTGAGTCGTTCTCATATAGCCCACTAGAT
>JAJFLS010000720.1 GCA_021772595.1 Opitutales bacterium | reverse complement strand
CGGTCGGACTCTTCCAGTTCCGAGAACGCGGAGCGGTCTGCCCTATTCGCCACGAACGGCGAATGCGGCGAGCCGTACCAGATTGTCGAAAAAAACGGTTTTCCAGACTTCACTTGCTGGCCGAAAAAACCGAGCGCTTCCGCAACGATGATCTCGGAAGAATCGCCTTTGAAATTCTCGAACGATCCGTTGCGGCTCATGGTCGGATTGCGGTCGAAATAATTCGTCACCGAAAGCCACTCGTCGTAGCCGTATTGGCCGGGATGATACTTGTCGTCGCCGAGGATTGGAACGCCCGGACCGCGAAGTCCATTCAAGTGCCACTTGCCGAAATGTCCCGTCGCATACCCGGCTTTCTGCATTGCCCGAGGCAGAGGCCGCTCTTGGAGCCTCAACGCGTTGCCGTGCTGGTAGACTCCTGTGCGGTCGTTGCCGCGACCGGTCAAAACACTGGCACGAGTCGGCGAGCAAACGGGCGCTCCGGCATAGAATCGATCGAACCGCAGGCCATTCGCCGCCATCGCGTCGAGGTTCGGCGTTTTGAGAACTGGGTGATCGTAATAGCCGACTTGTCCCCAGCCTTGGTCGTCCGCCATTACGAGGACGATGTTTGGACGAGTGTCATCGGAATTGCCGACGGTTGCTAGAAAGAGTGTCGTTAATGCAGCAGCGACAAGGCGTCGAAAGGGTATCGTTTTTTTCATTTTTGAGGGAGTCTAATAATTGTGGAGATTGGCAGGGTTTGATCCCGCTAAAAACAAAAGTTCCAACTTAAGCTAAATGCGACGGTTCGCCGATAGTAGGAGCCTGCTTGCAGGCGATTGCTTTCCAGGGCGATGGCAACCGAAATAATCGCCTGCAAGCAGGCTCCTACAATCGAAAACATCGGCCACTCTCCTACTTCGCCTCATTATGCTTCACCCAGGAATCCCAGGAATGGCCTTTGCCGCCGACATATTCAATCGTATCGAAAAACTCAGCGTTGCCGTTGAGCCGAGGGTCGCCCTCCTCTTTCAGCATATCCATGAGGCGTTTGTGAAGCTCTTTTATCAAGTCCTCGTTCTCGGGATTGTACGCGAGATTCTCTACGCAATCCGGGTCGTCAACAATTTGATACAACTCTCGCTCCGGACGCTTTCCGAAGTTCATCGTGTAGTATTCGTTGAATGAATTTAGGATATAAGACTTGGTTGGGGAGTTATCGACATTTCGGTATCCAGTTTCCGGATTCCCGGCTGGCCAACGATCAGTTTCGAAATTGAAGACGTATAAGAATTCCGGCGTTCGAATCGCCCGCACGGGATAGCCCCAGTCGTTCGGGCGACCAATGTCGTGGCGCTCCTTTCCAACCAGCATCACATTTCGCCTCGCGTCGATCACACCCGATTTCTTCGCCTTCAGGACATCGACGAAACTCTTGCCGGTTATCTGTGAGTGAATATCGATCCCAGCCGCCTCGAGAAAGGTCGGGGCGAAATCGCGAACGTTGATGAAGTCGTCTACAACGCGCCCCGCCTTCACCTCGCTTCCCCAGCGGACGCTCAATGGCAGGTGATAGCCCATCTCGTAAATCTGACCTTTCACCCGAGGAAACGGCATGCCGTGGTCCGAGGTCATCACGACGATCGTGTTTTCCAGTTCGCCGATTTTCTCGAGATGTTCAATCGCTCGTCCCACGTGCGTGTCGTACCACTCAACCTCGATCGCGTAGTCCAGCAGATCGCTTCGCACGGTAGAGTTATCCGGATAAAACGTGGGCACTTCTGCGTCCGCGAGCGATTTGCCGCGCCTCAGCCCATTGCCAGCCTCATAGCCACGATGCGGCTCATGCGTCCCAAGCCAGAACAGGAATGGCTGACCTTCTTCTCGCTGCGGAAGAAAGTGTTCGATGAAATTCCGGGAGTAGTCCTTGTTGCTCATCCCTTTTCCAGGAGCCTTGGTCTGGAACTTTTCGTAAATGGGACCCGCTGGATTATGGTCCCGGTAGTCCTTCCAATTACCCGGACCCCACCCTTTGCCAGTCAAGCCGACGTGATAGCCCGCTTCCATGAATAGGTCCGGGAACGTGATGAACTCCTCCGGCCAGCGATTGAAATGGGCAACGCCTCGTCCCAGTTGCCAGGAATTTCGCCCAGTCGTAATGCTGGCGCGGCAGGGCGCGCATTTCGGGTTGGACGTGAAACAGTTCTTAAACAGAACGCCCTCTTCCGCTAGTCGATCGAACGAGGGTGTCTCCACAAACTTGGAGCCGTACGCGCCCGCATGAGGCCAACCCCAGTCATCCGCGATGCAGAACAGAATATTGGGCCGAGTATCCTCAGCCGCATTACAAAGAGCCGCGAATAGAAAGGCTGCCAGAAATGTGGCGGTGGGGGTGATTTTTCGATGCATGGTAATGGGTAAACGATATTCCTAAGGACTGGAGAGGATTGGACCAAATGTTCGCGATCGGGAATCAATCGTCCAGCTCAATCCGCGTACCCTGTAGCGAATCAAGCATCATCGTCTTTGTCTTCGTCATCATCTTCGTCCTCTCGAATCATCCAGAACGAGACGATGATTAAGACGAAGAGGCCGGCCATAGCCATGACCAATCTCCTCGATCAGCGATCGTGCCTACTGGGCCTAAATCCCTCAAGCCGCTTGACATGCGTGCCGATACTCGTACTCGTTCAGACAAGTAAATGATCGTCAGCGTCCAAATTCTTCTACGACTTACCAAGCTAGACAGCCTCCTTCTAGGATAAGGAGCGGCTGTCGTGACGCATTTACTATTCTCGCAACCTTTTGCGTTTCAGCGAGAAATGGGCCAGAGCCCGCCAAAATGGTTTTGTATTGCGTCACATAGTCTGCCCCGCATTCGTATTTTCAACCCGACACAACCATGCAAAAATCGCCCATAAACAAATATCGACCCTACCCGGCAATCGACTTGCCCGACAGGCAATGGCCGAACCGCGTCATAGACGCGGCGCCCAACTGGTGCAGCGTCGATCTAAGAGATGGCAACCAGGCGCTCGCGATCCCAATGAGCGTCGATGAAAAGGTCGAAATGTTCCGGTCGCTCGTGGAAATCGGATTCAAGCAAATCGAAGTCGGCTTTCCCTCAGCTTCGGAAACAGAATTCGCTTTTTTGCGTCGGCTTGTATCGGGTGATCTAATACCGGATGACGTTAGCGTTCAAGTGCTCGTTCAGTGTCGAGAGCATTTGATTCGCCGCACCTTTGAATCGCTCGAAGGCATCAAGAACGCGATCGTTCATATCTACAATTCCACCAACCCTCTGCAGCGTAGAGTCGTTTTCGGAAAAGAAAAAGACGAGATCAAGCAAATCGCCGTAGACGCAACGAAACTGGTCAAAGAGCTGGTTTCCACCGTGCCGGATACGCATATCACGCTTGA
>JAJFLS010000719.1 GCA_021772595.1 Opitutales bacterium | reverse complement strand
CGGCGCCCGGACCCTACCCAATATTCGAGCTTCGCTCGAGAAAAAGGTAGCGCTCGGGCGCCGTCCCGAGCCTTCACGGCATTGATTAAACACTCTCCTAGAGACCAATTGCTTCAGCGATCCTATTTCTTAGCGCAAACCCCAAAAGCTGGTCCATTTGGATGATCAACTTCTTCAAAGCTAATTTGTATATCGACAAACCCGAACTGCTTTAACGCATCCAAAATTCCATCACGCGTCAACCACTTGCTGACAGATTCAGGACCCCCACAAAATCCGGCCCAGTCTAGAGCCTCTTTATAGGACTGCTTATAGTAGCTATAGGAAACGCCCTCGTATTCATATGAACTGGCGGATTCAAATTTATGGCTGAGTTCCGGATTACTAGATATTGCTTCTTCATCATAGTAATGAGTCCACAAAAACAGCCGATCGCTTACTTTCGATATCATATGCAGCAGCTTAATCGGGTCCACCATATGATAAAGAACTCCACTAGCGAAAACCATGTCGTACTTTGAATCCTCATCTTCAAGGTAGGACATGAAATCCCCCAGCCTGAACTCCACCTTATCCAGCTTGAAAATTTCCTTGACACACAAGCACTTCAAAAATGCTCGGGTATTGGATTCAATGGATACAACCCTACTCGCGTTCCCGCGCTGCAGCATGTAAGAATGCCCTCCTTCCAAAGGGCCCAGCTCGAGGATATTCCGATTCGAAAAACCGCCTAACACTTCCTCCGCCCAAGAAACACGACCGTCCGCAAACAGTCCGGCCGTACCTGGCTTAGTAACTAAGCCTAATTCATCCGGCAATCGAGACGACCACTCGCCCTCGAATAAATCCAGGATATTCTGATGGCTCGGCTGCGTTGTGACATAGGCGTCTTGAATATCCATTTTCAACTTTGGGATCAAGTCGCTGCTTATCCTGCCAAGCTATACCTGGAACGCGACCTAGTCTTCGCGACTGGTCACTTCTAGCAAATGATAGCCAAACTGGGTTTTCACCGGTCCTTGGACCTCGCCTACCGGTGCGGAAAAAACGACTTCGTCGAATTCCTTGACCATCATGCCCGGTCCAAATTCGCCAAGATCGCCGCCGCTTTTCCCCGACGGGCATTGCGAATGCTCGCTTGCAAGGTCAGCGAATGCCGAGCCTCCCTCAATTTGCGTTTTGAGCGCATCGCACTCGGTTTCGGTTGATACTAGAATGTGTCGGGCTTTCGCTTTTGCCATGATCGTTTAATTTACTTGTTAGGGTTGAGGCGCGAAGCTCTCTAAGAAAACCGAAAAGGTAAAGCAGAAAAGCCGACCCCATCTTCACCGAACGGACTAATCTGTATCCAAAATAATGTTCGCTTGATGCAAGCAACTGATCTCACGAATTCAGCCGAATTCGAATTATGTTGATCCGCTGGAGATCCACTCGGTATCGTGCCCCCAACAACCCCGCCCTTTCCCCCAAACCCAACCGATGAATTCGAGAAGACGATTCTTAACTCTCTCAGCACTAGGATCCCTGACCAGTCTTGGTTCCCTGAAAGCTCTAGCGCAGCCCAAGCCCGTTAAAGGTCCGGTCATCCTATCGACCTGGAACCCCGGCATCAGAGCCAACGCCCGAGCTTACGAAGTCCTCCAAAACGGCGGCAGCGTCCTCGATTGCGTTGAAAAGGGGGTCAACGTCATAGAGAACGACCCGAACAACCGGACCGTCGGCATTGGCGGGTTTCCGGATGTCGAAGGGAATGTGACACTCGACGCATGCATCATGGACCAGCACCAGCATTGCGGCTCCGTGGCGTTTCTACAGCACATCAAAAATCCCGTGTCCGTCGCCCGCAAAGTCATGGAGAACACGAAGCACGTGATGCTCGTCGGCGAAGGCGCCCTTAATTTCGCGCTAGAACAGGGCTTCAAAAAGGAGATGCTCCTGACCGAAAAAACCCTCGCCGCTTGGAAAAAACGAAAAGCCGAGCTCGATACCAAACTGCCGGAAATCAACGTCGAGAATCATGACACAATCGGCATGGTCGCCCGCGACACGGACGGCAATCTGTCGGGATCGTGCACCACCAGCGGCGCCGGCATGAAACTTCACGGTCGCGTCGGAGATTCACCGATCATCGGAGCCGGCCTATACGTCGACAACGATGTGGGAGCCGCCGCCGCAACCGGATGGGGCGAAGCGGTGATCGAAAACGCAGGCAGCGCCATGGTGGTCGAACTCATGCGTCACGGTCGCTCCCCGCAGGAAGCGTGCGAGGAAATCGTCAATCGAATTGCTAACAAATTCGAAGACTGGAAATCGATCCAAGTCGGCTTCATCGCCCTCAACAAAGCAGGCCAAACCGGAGCATTCGCCATCCAAAAAGGATTCACCTACGCGCTCCACAAAAACGGAGAGAACGTCGGCCACCCGTCGGACAGCCTCCTAAAGACCTAGCAAAAATCGATGCATCAGATCGATACGATCCGCATCGTAGAACATCTCTCCGCCATGCTCCGCTCCGTGCAGCACTTCGAAGGTCACAGGTAGACTAAACTCCTCGTATTTCCCTTCGAGCTCGTGAGACTGATTGATCGGCATTTGAGGATCCTGGTCTCCATGAATCATTAGCAAAGGCGGATCATTCGCGTCCACATGAAACACCGGACTGGCCAATCGCGTCTCCTCAACCATCGCATCAGGTTGCCCGCCGATGAAAAGATCCAAGGCTGGAACGCGAACGCTTAAACCATGAGGCGTCGACTGAGCCAGAATCGTCGTTAGATTACTCGCTCCATAAATCGAAATGATACCTTGGATATCCGAGCTCTGATCCAAGTGATCGCCCACCACTCCTTCAAGGGCCCCGTGCCCATTCGTCACACCCGATAGCGCCACTAAGTGACCGCCCGCGGACGAGCCCATTACGATTACTTTTCCCGCGCTGTATCCATAATCATGGTGCTTGGCTCTCAAGAAGCGAATTGCCGCCTTTATATCGTGGATCTGCGCCGGGAAACGCGCTTCGCCACTCAGGCGATAATCGACGCTCGCAATTGTCCATCCCTTGTTAACAAGCTCCAAAGCGGGCACTTCATCTTTCGAACCGGATCTCCACGCGCCGCCATGCACCCATACCAGCAACCCTTCCCGACGTTCCCCATTTGGAAAATACAAATCAAGAATTAAACTATGGTCATCAACCGAAGCGAACTCCACGTCTTTGACAATTTTGTAGCCACCATTGGCACACAGGCTCATTCCAAACATCATTCCTACTGCCACCAGTATCCATCGATCGATCATTTCCCTATAGAAAATATTCACGAGCAAATCACAATCAAATAACACTGAAAAGCATTGTGCTCGCTTAGCCTTAACTACGATCTTCTTTTGTTACTATGTAAGATTTTCGAGTAAAGAGCTCCCCTTCCTTCCACCAAGACCAACTTCAGAGAAGCGAGCAATCATCTGCCACTCAGTTTGTGCTCGTTCTTTGCGAGCCGTAGACAATATAGACTGAACCCAGCGGGCCTAGAAATCGACGGTCAAATTATAAATAAATTGACCAAGGAGTCTCTGTCTTACATATTAGGAGAGGTTCACCTTCTAACTTTACCAACCAAACAGTTTGGGTTCAATAAGGATTCACCTCATCAATCCCGCAAACGTATATTCGGGATTTGCAATCATGACACCGCGCTGGCTGCCAGTATTGGCTGCCGCAACGCCACCGGAGTGGCAACAGTGCCTTGAAATAACTGATATGGCAGTTGAGCCAATTGCTTGGGATCGCATCCGACCCAGCGATCTTGTTGGGATTAGTATACACACCCTGAATGCAAATCGTGGCTATCGACTAATGAAGGAAATCCAGCGACGTTGCGGAGCCACGGTTGTCCTTGGTGGCGTTCATGCGACGATCGCGACCGAAGAAGCGCTTAAGCAAGGAGCCGACGCAGTCGTGAGCGGAGACGCTGAAAGCGTTTTTGCAGAACTCATCGAGGAATTCGCAGCGGGACGACTCAAAGAAGTCTATGATGGCGGCCGCGTTTCGGGCGGCCTCTTCACTTCCGCTCCTCGCTGGGATTTACTAAATCATAGCCGCTATATGATGGCGACAGTACAGACAACACGCGGCTGTCCTGAAAGCTGCACTTTTTGTTCTGTCTGGCGCACAGATGGAAGGAACGTCCGCTTCCGCTCGACTCAAGACACCATTGACGAGATCAACCAACTCTATCATCTGGGTTTCCGTATAGTCGTGCTCGCAGACGATAATTTCTACTCGGTTGGCAAACAAAATGCAGATGAGCCGGACAAACTAATCGCCGACCGGATGGAGCTCATGGGGCGGCTCGAACGGGAGACGCCACGGGATGTTATCTATTTGACGCAAACAACCATTCGCACCGCCGATGACATCCCCTTCATGCGGGCAATGCAGCGCTCCCGCATTCGTGGTGTCCTCATAGGGATTGAAGCAATCGATGCCGCAACCCTCAAGGCTATCAACAAGACATTTAATAAAAGCGGTGAAGATCTCGTAGACGCCGTCCAACATCTTCAAGAGCACGGCATCTACGTGCTCGGTTCCCATATCGTT
>JAJFLS010000718.1 GCA_021772595.1 Opitutales bacterium | reverse complement strand
ATGCTGGTTCATCCATTTGCGCCATTCCGGATCGTCGATGTCGTAAGTGGTTTTCGCTCGTTGCTCGTCGGTGAGCGCTTCTAGAAAAAAGAGCGCGGCTTGGCGAACGGGCTCGGTTGAGACACCAGTGGATTGGATGGGGAAGAGGTCTTTCTCGGTTTCGCCGTTTGTAGTGATGCCTTTGAACGGTTCGGCGAGCCCGCGCTCTTCGGCTCGGTTCGAATTTTGGCGCCAGCGATCATCACGGGACTGGGCGTTTGCGAGAGTTGTGAGGAGAATTGCGAGAACGAGGCTGGGGAGAAGTTTGCGGGACATGCGTGTAGAGTTACCGCGTTTGGGACAGAGACGCAAGGCGAGAAGAGTGGTGCCCACGGATCGCACGGATTTACACGGATGGGAAATGGTAGGGCTGACTATCCTTAGTCAGCCGTTGAGGTCCGGATCGGTGGCTGCTGCTTAGGGATAATCAGCCCTACCATAAACCCTACGAATCCTAGCTAATCCAGCTTCCCATCCGTGTAAATTCGTGCGATCCGTGGGCTATTAAAATTCTACATCGAGTCGAGGTCGACTAGGATCTCGCGGGGGCTGGAGCCATTTTCGGGGCCGACGATTCCGCGGTCTTCCAGGAGCTCCATGAGTCGGGCGGCGCGGTTGTATCCAATTCTTAAGCGCCGTTGCAGCATCGAGGTGGAGGCGCGTTTGGTCGAGCGTAGCACATCGAGCGCTTGGGGAAACATTTCGTCGCCTTCTTCGTCGCCGCCGCCGAGGGAAAGCTCTTCGGGGGATTCGATCTGCTTTTGCACTTCTTCGGCGAATTTTGGCGGACCGTTCTCTTTGAGATTCTCCACGATGCCGGCGATTTCCTCATCGGAAACGAAGGCGCCTTGGGAGCGGATAAGCTTGGAGCTTCCAGGGGGCGAGAAGAGCATGTCGCCGCGGCCGATGAGCTGTTCCGCGCCCGGTCCGTCGAGGATGGTGCGGCTGTCGATTTTGGAGGAGACTTGGAAGGAAATGCGGCAGGGAAGGTTGGCTTTGATGACGCCGGTGATGACGTTGACCGACGGTCGTTGCGTTGCAATGACAAGATGGATACCGGCGGCGCGGGCGAGTTGAGCAAGTCGGGCGATTCCGGTTTCGACGTCAGCAGGAGCGACCATCATAAGGTCGGCGAGCTCGTCTACGATACAAACGATGTAGGGAAGTTTGTCCGGCATTTCTTCGATCACGCCTTCGTCGCGCGGTACGGAGATTTCCATTTGGGCTTCTTCGGTTTTTTCGGCTTCGGTTTTTTCCTTCGCGGGTTTCTTACGTCCGTTGAAGCCGGCGATATTGCGCACGCCAACTTTGGCAAAGGTCTCGTAGCGGTGCTCCATTTCGTTGAGCAGCCACTTGAGAGCTCCCGGTACTTTTTTCGGGTCGGTCACGACCGGAATGAGCATGTGGGGCAAGGCGTTGAAGACCTTCATTTCGACGATCTTGGGATCGACCATGATGAAGCGAAGGGTGTCTGGGCTGGAGTGGAAAAGCAGCGAAGTAATGATCGAGTTGATACAGACGGTCTTGCCCGCTCCGGTGGTTCCGGCGATCAGAAGGTGGGGCATTTTCGTGAGATCGGAAATGATCGGTTTGCCGCTGACGTCCTTGCCGAGGGCGATCGGGATTTCGGCTTTGGATTTGGCCCAATCCTCGGATTCGAGAATCTCGCGAATGCCGACGGGGGTTGGATTCTGGTTGGGAACTTCGATGCCTACGCAGCCTTTTCCGGGAACGGGGGCGAGGATGCGCACGGACTGGGCGCGCATGCCGAGGGCGATGTTCTTGTCGAGGCTCGAGATTTTCTCAACTCGTACGCCGGGGGCGGGGTAGACTTCGTAGCGGGTGATGACCGGGCCGATATGGATTTCTCCCATGGTGACTTCGACGCCGAATTCCTTGAGCGTCTGCTGGAGTCGCTCGGCGTTGCCCGCGTGTTCTTCTTGGGTGTTGGAACGGTCGGGAATCGCCTGGGGGGCGAGATCGTCGAGCGTCGGAAAGATGTAGTCGCCGTGCGATTGAGGGAGCTTGGCGCGGGCTTTTTTAGTTTCTTCCGGAGCGATGAATTTGAGCACTTCGCTGAGCGGCGGCTTTTTCTTGGGCTCGGGTTCCGGTGCGGTGGGTTTGACGCGTGGAGACACCGTGATCTTGGGCTCAGGGTCAACTTCGGGACGAATTTTCGCTTTACGACCCTTGGCGGCTGCCTTGCCTTCGGCAACCATCGCTTTGGCGGATTCTCGCTCTTCGCGCGCTTGGAGCCGGGCTTCTTCTCTTTGCTCCCGGATGCGTTGCTTCTGCTCCTGGCGGGCGAGCTTGGCGAGTCGTTTGATTTCGCGTTTCTCTTCGCGGGCGGATTTCCATCGGTCGAGCCAAGCGCGGAAACCGCTTTCCGCATCGTCGAAGGATCCGGCGAAAGCGGGGGCAACGAAGAGGGCGAAGGAAGCGATGAAGACGGCTCCCAAAATGAGCGTGGAGCCGATATCGCCGATGTAGATTCTGAGAAAGTCCGAGTAAATCCAGTCGCCTAAGATGCCGCCGGGGCCTTTGGCGTATCGTATCGTGCCGAGAAAAGCGAGATTCTGGATGGCAAGCAGTCCGGTGGCGCTGGCGACGGACAGGACCATGGTAATGGCGATGGTCCATCTGCCGTGGCGGACCTTTTGCAGATGGAGCCACGATCTCCAAACCAGTAGGAGGGGGATCATCCAAGCGGCGCCACCGAGGAGTAAGAAATTGAAGTAGGCGCCTTTTGCGCCGTAGAGACCGATCGCGTTGGGCGCTGCTTCACCTGTTTGATTGTCGTCTATCTGGCTAGGATCGTAGTCGAGGAACGCGATGACGAGCAGCGTTGCCAGCAGGATGCACGCACCGGCCCACAGCCAGCGGCTTTTATAGCTCGGCTGCTTGATGTCCGAATTGTTTTTTGGATTGGAACTCTGCTTTTTGGGCATATGAGTATCGTGATACTAAGAAGGGCCTCGGCGAATTTCGCGGCGTCCTGTTTTTATTGCAAGAGATGAGAAGACCTTTTTCCAGAAAAACTGCAAGGACTCATGAGTAAACCAATTTTCTTTAAACCGATTTATCAAGAACGCGTTTGGGGCGGGCTCAATCTGAACACGGCGCTCGGCCGGGATCTCCCAGAGGAGAAAGTGATCGGAGAGAGCTGGGAAATCGTCGACCGGCCGGAAGCGATGTCGGTTGTCGCAGGAGGAGCGCATGACGGGGTGTCTTTGAGAGAATTGGTCGCGGGGAATCCGACAGCAATTATGGGCGAAGGTTACGATCCGGAGCGTCCTTTTCCGATTCTGGTGAAATGGCTCGACTGCTCGGATCGGCTGAGCCTCCAGGTGCATCCTCCGGCGTCGGTCGCGGAGGAGTTGGGTGGGGAGCCGAAAACGGAGGTTTGGTACATCGCGGATTGCGAGGCGGACGCGTCGCTGATCGTCGGGTTGAAAAACGGGACGACGCGGGAGAGCTTCGAAGGAAGTTTGAAGGACGGTTCGCTGGAGGAGCGCGTGCATCGCTTTTCGGTTTCTCCGGGGGAATCTATTTTGGTGGAGAGCGGGCGTATCCATGCGATCGATGCAGGAAATCTCATTTTAGAAATTCAGCAGAATTCGGATACAACCTACCGCGTTTACGATTGGGGTAGAGTCGGACTCGATGGCGAGCCGCGCCAGCTGCATGTAGATCAGTCGTTGAAGTGCATCGACTGGGACGATTTCGAGCCGTCGACGATTAAGCCTTCTGGCGGGAGAACCGTGCTGGCGGATTGCGCGGAATTCCGCTTGGTGAAACACGAGATGTCAGCCGATGCGGAGGCGCTCGCGATCGAAGCCGGTGAGCCCCGCTTGCTCAGCGTTGTCGAAGGGACGATTGAAGTGGGCGGCGAGGCCGTGACGCGGGGCGATAACGTTTTGCTTCCCGCGAGCGGGCGGTTCAAAATTTCATCGCGTTCGAGCGCGGCGTTTCTCGTGACGGATCGGTTCGTATGAAGGATCGTCTTTATATAGAAGGGGACGCTCGCGGGTTTCGGTCGCGTCGAGGAGGGATTTTGAAGTCGGCCTTTTTTCTCGCGGTGTTTTTGTCGGCATCGGCTGCGCTGTTGTGGATGGTCGCGTTTCCGTGGGCGTTTAGCGCGAAGTTCGAGCGCGACACGGGTTGTTCGTTCGCGGCGAGTCGCGTGTCCTGCAACCCGTTCGGATTCGCGGTTCACATCGAGGACGCGGAGCTGGGCAACCATCCGGATTTCGCCGAAGGGCGGTCGATGATGAAAGTTCGCTCGTTCGATGCGGAGGCGGATTTCGGATCGCTCATGACGGATGAAGTCGTCGTCGAGAAAGTGTCGGTCGACATAAGTCGATTGACTCTGGTGGTCGACGAGCGGGGCGTTTTGAATTTGGAGCGTTTGGCGAGCGATTTGTTTGGCGAGTCGAAAGGTCTGGGCGATGGCATGCGGATGACGCATTGCCGCCTGAAGGTCGACACGGTGGAGATTCTGGATTTCTCGAGTCCGGCGCCGACCCACAAGGCGTTGAAATTGGGTGTGGACGTGGAGGATTTCGAAGCCGAAGGAGCGATTGGCTTGTTCAAGCCGCTCATGGAAATCGTGATCCGGTCGAATTACCTGCCGAAGGACTTTTCCCGGCTCGGGTCGGCAGAAATGGTTTCTTACGATCATTAAGTCGTAAAAGCGAGGGTTTGGGAACAAATGGGGCTGGACCTTCTCGAAAAACTTTCCGATTTCAGAGGGTTCACATCGAAAGGATCATCATTTTATCATACGTGATTACGCTTGGCTATGAACGACGCTGGGGAGAAAAAGAAAATCGAAATTGAAGAGGAAGACCTTACGTCCGAGCCTAGAGCGGACGAGGAGCTGGTAGCTACCGACGCGGCAGAGGATTGCGAGGCTTCGGACGAAAATCCGGAAGCGCTTGCGGAAGAGGTTGAGGAAAAGGAACTCACCATCGAGGAGCAGCTTGAGGAGGCGAAAGCCCGCGCGGAGGAGAACTACCAGAACTATCTGCGTTCCGTGGCGGACCTGGATACCTACAAGCGCCGCGTCATTCGCGAAAAGGACGACCTGAGGCAGTACGCTGTGGCGGGGTTGCTCGAATCGATTTTGCCGGTCTATGACAACATGTCTCTGGGCTTGATGTCCGCGGAGCAGAATGCGGATCCGAACGTGGTGGTCCAGGGGATTCAAATGGTGCTGACGCAGTTCAAGACGTTTCTCGAGGAGAATGGAATCGAGGAGATCGAGCCGGCGAAGGGGGACGCTTTCGACCACAACAAGCACGAGGCGATGCAGACGCAGCCGAGCGACGAAGTGGAGGACGGGGCGGTTTTGCAGCTCATCCGGAAGGGATTTTCGCTGAAAGGTCGCCTGGTGCGTCCGGCTACAGTGATCGTTGCTGGGGCCGACAAAGACTAGGAAACGGCGTTAGCCTGTTACAAATTACGCGGAGAAGATTTAAAGAGTGAAAGAAGACTACTACGAATTGCTCGGGGTCAGCCGTCAGGCGACTCAAGACGAACTTAAGAAAGCCTACCGGAAGATGGCGGTGAAATTCCATCCCGACAAGAATCCGGGCAACAAGGAGGCCGAGGAGAAGTTCAAGAAGGTCTCCGAAGCCTACGAAGTTCTCAAGGACGAGCAAAAGCGAGCGGCTTACGATCGCTATGGCCACGCGGCATTCAGCGGCGGTGGCGGCGGGGGCGCGTCCGCGGGCGGTCCCTTCCACGATCCTTTCGACATTTTCAGCGAAGTCTTCGGCGGCGGCGGTGGCGGCGGCGCGGGCGGAAGCATCTTCGAGGAGTTTTTCGGCGGCGGCGGCGGTCGCGGCGGCTCGGGCCGTGGCGGAGCCCAGCGCGGATCGGATTTGCGCTACGATTTGGAAGTCGAGCTCGAAGACGCTGCCAAAGGCGTCGAGAGGGAGATTTCCTTTCGGAAGCCCGTCACCTGTTCGCATTGCAACGGCAAAGGCGCGGAGCCAGGAAGCAGTGTCGTGACCTGTCCGACCTGTGCCGGCCATGGTCAAGTGACCGCGTCGAAAGGTTTTTTCTCGATTCGCCAAACCTGCTCCACCTGCAACGGAAGCGGCAAGAAGGTGGAGAAATCCTGTACGTCTTGCGGCGGAGAAGGACGGGTGAACGAGACGACTAAGATCAAAGTCAAGGTTCCGGCCGGAGTGGACACGGGATCGAAGCTACGTTCGGCCAGCAACGGAGAAGCGGGCACGGGTGGCGGTCCGACAGGGGATTTGTATATAGTGATCCATGTTGCCGACCATGACATTTTCGAGCGCCGGGAAGAGAATCTGTTTTGCCAGATCCCGATCAAGTTTACGCTCGCCTCTCTTGGAGGGACGATCGAAGTGCCGACTCTGAGCGGGAAGGCCAGCCTGAAAATTCCGCCCGGAACGCAGTCCGGCACGACCTTTCGCCTGAAAGGCAAAGGCATGCCCAGCCTGCGCGGCGGCTATTATGGCGACCAGATGATCCGCGTTGAAATCGAAGTGCCCACATCGCTTTCGAGCGAGCAGCGGCAAAAGCTCGAGGAATTCGCCCTAGCCTGCGGCGACGCCGACGAGCCCGTAGGCAAATCGTTTTTCAACAAGGCGAAGAAGTTCTTCGATTGAGGGGAGTTAGGTTACGTTTAGAATGCTTATTTCGGGTCTGCAATTGAACCGCAGGCCGTGTAAGTTACCGACTCCTCTTGTGATGTGAACGTGTCTCTTGCCCCAGGTCAATAGCCCTTCCGGGAAGCTCTTGTCTATCACGGGCAGAAAGGGTCGAAACCCGATTATAGGTATAACAAGCTGACCTCCATGCGTGTGGCCGCAAAGCATGAGATCCCAATCGTATCTTTTCAAATCTGCTTTTGAATCTGGATTGTGGCTCAGTACAATCACCGCTTCATCTCTAGGTCTATTGCTATTTAAAACCCCATTGGGTTTTGTGTCTCCGGACCAATAGTCTCCTAATCCGACTACCGAAAGAGTCTTTCCGGAAACTTCGACTTGTTTGATTTCGTTAAAGAGAAGCGTTATTCCGCTGTCTTTCAGTAGGGCGCGAACCTTGGAGAAATCTTTGTATCCGTGGGATGAACCCGCCCACCTGCCGCCATCGTGATTTCCGATGCAGGCGTAGGTGGGGATGCTCGTGCTGAGCTTTTTCAGGATTCTCTGATATTCAATTTCGTTGGATAGTCTCCACGTAATGAAATCGCCGGTGATGAATGCGACATCGGCTCCTGTTTTCAACGAAATGTCGATGGCTCTTTCTATGCTCTCGAGGCTGACTGATTCTGAAGCGTGGAAATCCGAGAGATGAAGAATTCGGAGCGGAGAACCGAATCGATCGATTGATACATATTTTTCTGTGACCTCGAACCAAGTCGGCTCCGTGAATCGCATATAAGCGGCTCCTAAACCTGCAAACAGCGGGAAGCTTCCAAGAAGCGTTAAGAATTTTTTGCGCGAAATTTTCAAGTTTGTACTATAATCGCCAAACAAACGTATATCACAATAGTCGGGAGACTGAGCAATGCTCGTGCTTCATAGGTTTGTCTGCAGCAGGATCTCGAAGGCTTCGAGGTCGATGTTTCCTTCGGAGTCGACTAGGATTTCGGCGTAGGTTTCGATCAGTTCTACGAGGAGGCGGAATCGGATGTCTCTTGGGGATAGGTCGCGGTAGGTGTTTACGATGTACCAATTGGGAAATCGGCCGGTAAATCCAACGGCTGAATCAGTGCCTAGAATTGAGCTGTTTCTTCCGATCGTTTGGATCGGGGAGCCGGGGTTTAGAATTCTTAGATTGAATTGAGCCTTCAATAGCTGAGCAGCTGGGATTTGTTTGATTTGGATTCTGTCGTTCTGCTCGGTTTCGAGATTTTGTAGGTCGTGTAATGAGATACCGGGTACGGTTGTTAGTTCGCCGAGATTGAATGGGAAGCGCGGATCTTCGATTACTTGTTCGTTTCCGGTTTCGGATTTTATCACTGGATTGGCTTCGGAGAAATAGTAGGAGAAATATAGAGTTTTAAGATTCTCGTAGGCTTGGTTCGATTCTCCACCGGCTAGATGCGAATCGAGAAGGTCGATGTGTCCATCGTTGTAGGCTTGGTTCATCAGCTCGACCAATGAAGTGGTGGGGACGGTTACGGTCTGGCTGTCCAGGAGAAGCGTGAAGTCGCGATCGAAGAGAAGTTCCTCGTAGCGGTCCACTACGGAAAGCCAGGCCACGTTACCAGCGTCTTGGTTGGAGTCGCCCCAACCGTTGCCCAGGTCCAGCCGATTGAACACGTCTAAAAACCGGCGTTTTTCATCGGTGAGAAATTGGTTTATACTGAGGGCGTTTTGATGCTCGATCGCGTTTGCGCCATTTGGGACTTGGGCTTCCAGGTGGATAGTCGTTTGGATCTTGAGATTCTCGAATAGTTGCTCTTGCCGATCGCTATTGGGCTTGCCGAGCTCTTCAAGGAATTTCTCTAAAGAGAAGCTCCCGTTTTCGCTAGCAGTGAAGCCGTAGCCTTCTATCAGCTCAGCCATTAGCGTGTGGAAGCCTAGTTGAGTGAGCGTGAAATCGGATTCGTATCCGGAGTTGAAGGGCCAATCATGCGTTATCCATGGCCTAAGATCCAGGTTGTTTTCCGGGTCGGCTACTTGTGGAGGATTGGCTAAGATGAGCTCTTGGAGCTTTTCTACAACGGGGCTTTCGATACTGTTGAGGCTGACGCTATACATTTGATGGTCGACCGTTTCGATCGCGATAGTCGGCGTAAGAAAAAGCGCATCACGGCTGCTTAGGAAACTTTGGAAGAGTCCGTCCACATGGGCTTGTATTTCGGCGAATTGCTCGAGAGTAGAGTAGCTGATGTGGTCATTGACCCGAATTCTCATTTCACGCTTCAAGGCGTTTGTGATCGCGAGTGCTTCCTGTAGGGCGTTGGGTGTAT
>JAJFLS010000717.1 GCA_021772595.1 Opitutales bacterium | reverse complement strand
ATGCGTGAACGAAGGTTGAAGCCAAATATCACCGCGTGTCTCCGATAGAAATATTTAACTCTTAATCGTTTGAACCATTCCTCCAAGACGGAGGAGAATAGGCTAAGCACTGCGGTTACCGTAACGAGAGGCGCAAGAAATCTAGCCAGTTGAATAGCCCAGTTCATGCGGTAGAGATTTTGATCTCCATCGGCAATGAATGCAAGATAGTCCGGGTAAGCGATCGTAAAGAATTGAATCGAACTATATAGCGACTCCGCTATTCGCAGTCGCAAGGGGATAGATTCGTCCAGTAGGCCAAATACGCCGTACGCGCCAGAGGCGAACGCAACGACTCCAAGTGCTCCAACTAAGAATTTAAGTCTGATTCCCATGGCGATTATTTAAAGCAATGCTCATCATACGAGACCGACTACTCAATCAAGAACCAGTCTGAAACAATTGTACAACCAATTTGTTCCGCAGCAAAGAAAACTGCTTAGCCGGTAGACATCTTATCCTAAACGTTTCATTGATCGACTAAATTTCTGTTTGTCAGGATCCGCTTCGCGGATACAGGTCGGCTGATGCCGATAATGTTTTAAGAGAGTCGAACTCGCCCGAAAACAGCGAAACCTGCTGTCGCGGCAGCGACATCTATGTCGCCATTGGCGACCCTGATCATTCCGTTTTCTGGCGAGCTTGCTCAAGACCATCGTAAGCCCACTTTAGGTGATGTTATAAAATGGTTTCAATTATCCCTCAATAACCTCATCGTAAACAGGTTGAGAGATTCTCGTGATAAGTATTGTGAGACTACGAGGTTATGTCTGTGTTAGATCGAAGAACAAGTACGAGTATTTGCCGTACAGTGAATTGGCGGTCTGAAGTATCAGGGAAAAGAATACGAATCTGCTAAGTCATTCAATAAACCGCCCTCAGCGCTGATTTCCGTAGTCTCGAAGGTAGTCCAAGATTTCTTCGATCTCGGAATCGGCCAATTCATAGGCGGGCATTTGGGTGCTCGGTTCAACAGAGGTTGGATTCACGATCCATGCCCGAAGTTTCTCTCGACCCGTCCTCAGATAGGCGCCGTCCAGAGCCGCTGCTGTATCAAGACCCCGTCCGCCCATGCTGTGGCAGGACAAACACAGCGAGCGGAACACGACCGGCATTGGGTCATTGGGGTCCACCACGTCATCGATCACGATCACTTCAACTACTGCGCTTTCGTTGACCAACGACGGATCAGTGTGTGACGTACTTTGGCACCCCGCAAAAATTACAAATACACCCAATAGAATAATTGCTCTACTCCAACTCGGCCTTATGCGCATACAGGAGCAGTAGCTAAACGAAGCCTCATCAGCCGCAACTATAAAAAGACACGACGAACGAGGTCCTTTCTTTCTAATCCCGTTTGCTATCTGCTTTTGGCTCCAGCGTCCGCTCTAGCTTTCGGAATCGGAAATTGACGATTGGGATAAGGACTAGAGGTAACAGCATTACGTGCCCGCCGCGATATCCAATATTTGGATGAAGCAGCCAGGCCAAGAGGACCGAAAGTAATGCGGTTCCTGAAATTACTCCCCATATCGCAATCTGCGCTCGCGTTCTGAGCTGTTCCAGTGGGTTCAGTCTCAATTTTACGGATACCGATAAAGCGCGAAGATATAGGCCTAGAAAAGCGATAGCGAGAAATAGAACTCCAGCTCCGAGGGTGATGACTAGCCCTGTCATCTCGGCTGGCGAAGTGATAGAAAATTCTGTGGGAAGGCGTCCTCCAGATGCAAAGTGGCAAGTATAGGACATGAGCAATTTTAGAGGGTATACGTAGATCAGGATGACCACTATGATCCCGAGGGTCAGAAAAGTCGAAATGGAATCCTCAAGTCCGAAGCGCCGGCTCCACTGGCGGTGAGCAAGCCAAAAGCCCATAATCGTGGAAAAGCTCAGAATAAAAGTGGGGACGCCTTTGATCGCGTCCATGAACTCAACATAGTTCTTGGGTATAGCGCTCAGCGATATGACGAGCATGGTGACCGCGAATGCGAAGGCGGCGTCCGAGAACACTTCAATGCGGGTCATCGCCTCCCCGCGCAGGCGAAAGCCGTTTTTAGAGGGGAGACCGGCTAGTTTTTCTTCTGTGTAATTCATGGGGCGAGGGTGAGTGTTTATATTGTTTAGTCTTGACTAAACATAAAAAATGACTGATTTCAAGGTTAAATGACGAAAAAGGCGCAAGCGGTAGTGGATCAATTCATCGAGCGAAAAGGCATGGAGTACCAGGCCGAAGGTATGCCGCGCATCGCAGGTAGGATTATGGGGCTCATGTTGATCGAGGATGGTCCGTTCAGCTTTGGCGGTCTAGCAGAAAAACTGCAGGTTAGCCGAGGCAGCATCAGCACGAATACACGCTTGCTGGAAAGCTTGGGCGTTATTGAGCGCGTCTCAAAACCGGGCGTCCGGGGGGACTATTTTCAATTGAGCGAGGAACCTTATGCGCGTCTTCTCGAAGGCATCAATCTCCGCTTGAAGCGTGCTTTGTCGAGCGTGGAACATACCCGCGACAACATCCCGCAGGAGTGGAAGAGCGCTCAAGGTCGCCTCTCTCAACTGGAGCGTTTCTATCGCGGATTTTTACAGAGCACCGAACAGCTTGTTCAGGAATTCGAAAGAACACCCGCAAACTAAATTCATCGTGATAAAGTACCTCATAATCACTACAGTCCCGGCGCTGTTTATCCTCGCGAGCGTCATCTGGCTGATCGTGGCATTGGTCCGGCGATCCCGGTCGCGTAAGGTGGCGGGCGGCCTGGTTGTCGTGGAAATCGCGATACTGGTCGTTCTCTATTTCCACTGGTTTGCCCCCAAGGAATTTCCGCGAAACTATCTTAACGATGCGCAGCAATCGTCGCAGACATTGGCGGAAGCGGCGACTGCCAAGGGATTCTACATCGGCGCGGCGATCGGCAACCCCTCCATGCCTTCCTACGCGAATCTCGTACCAAAGGAGTATAATTCCATCACCCCGGAAAACGCCACCAAGTGGCGGCAGATGCTGGTCGACGGGAAGATCGGCGAATACGATTTCACCCAAGCCGATGCGATTGTCGATTACGCGGTGGCCAACGGCGTGCGCGTCCGCGGGCACACATTGGTGTGGGGTAAATTCTCCGGCCGGACCTATCCGAAGGAATTGGACGAACGTATCGCGTCGGCAGTGGATCCAGCGGCGGAGCTGCGGCAAGTGATGCGCGATCACATCACGACTGTGATGACGCATTTCAAAGGCCGGATCAAAGTCTGGGATGTCGTAAACGAGCCCATGTCGATGGACGGTCCGTATCTCGATAAACACATTTATCTGAATACGCTTGGAAAGGACTACATCGCGGAAGCGTTCCAAATCGCCCACGAAATCGATCCCTCCGTTCAGCTCTTCATCAACGAGCAATTCGGCAACTACACGAGCGAAGGTGTCGAGGTGTTCTTCGATTTGCTGAAATGGCTACAGGAGGAAAACGTCCCCATACACGGCGTCGGCGTCCAGGCCCACAATATCTTCAAGACCCACAATCTCGACGAGTTTCGACAATTCATGAATCGCGTCACGGAACTCGGACTGCTTTTCGAGGTGACTGAATTCGATGCTCGCATCCGGCTTTTCGATGCGGCCGAAGATCCTTACCAAGCCCAGGCGGATTACATTACGGAATACGCTCGAATCTGTATCGAGAATCCCAATTGCATCGGCTTCACTTTCTGGGGTCTCAGCGACGCCGGAACCTGGTTCGATTACGTTCCTCCGTTCAGTTCCATGCTTCCGAACGATCCGCTGCTTTTCGATATCAACCTCCATGCGAAACCCGCGCGCGCGGGGATCATCGAAGCGCTGGAATCGAGAAGGTAGGGCAACGACGTCCCGGCGTGCC
>JAJFLS010000716.1 GCA_021772595.1 Opitutales bacterium | reverse complement strand
GTGCCGGCAATTGCCTGGGGGCCCGGTGTTGGGATTCGTTCGGGTCATGAATCTTCGGCGGTCGTGGCCGCGATGGATTGGTATCCAACTTTGGCGACTTTTGCGGGGATACGTGTTCCTGAGGATCGCGTGATTGATGGTCGCGATATTAGTCCATTGCTCTCCGGGGAAACGCATGCGGTGCCGACGCCATCGGCTCGATGGTCTCTCAATGGGGACGTGCCGTTGAGGCGGTCGTGGAACCAGGCGGGCGAGTGGACGGAACTGTTCGATAGAGACGAGTACTTGCAGGCGTTTTTCTATCACGGCAGTCAGGGAGCGTTGGCCGCGGTGCGTTGGGATAAGTGGAAGCTTGTTTTGAATCCGACGCTTCAGCTGTATGATTTGGAAGCGGACCCAGGCGAATCCAAGAAGGTTCGAAATTCGAACGCTTTGCGAAAACTGAGGGGCATGGCGATCACGTTTCAGGAAGAGATGAGCGCGGACGCGCGACCTGTGGGGATGCGGGCGGAGTAGTCAGTTGTAGGAGCCTGCTTGCAGGCGATTTTTTCGTAGTAGCCCGAAGTGAAGAATCGCCTGCAAGCAGGCTCCTACAGTTGGCGAAGATTATATCGAGGCTCCTCGGAGATTCACCGGCCTTCGAGAATCTCGATGGCTTCGGTGTCTCCGGTTTCCGCAGCGTACTTTCTCAATATTGAACGGTGTGCATCCAAGGCGTTTATTTGTTCGGGATTGCGGGCCACGTTGCGCATCTCATGCGGATCTTTTTCCATATCCACCAGCGATTCACGATGTTCGCCTAGATCGTATACGGCATACTTATAATTGTCTGTCCGTACCATTCGTCCCCGGCTTTCGGGGACGGCCGTTCCGCCTATAGGCACGGCGCCTTGTACCATGTGATTGGATATGACGACGTAGTCCCGCCAATTCGCTAAGCTTGGATTTTCGGAAACAGGTTTCAAAGAGCGACCCTTGAATTGGCTGGGAATTTGAAGGCCCGCGAAATCCATCATTGTAGGGAGCGTGTCGATACCGACGTTTACTAGTTTGCGTGTCGATGCCGGGGCGACCTTTCCAGGGAACGAAAGAATAAACGGGACGCGCGCGGATTCATCGTAGAAAACGGTTTTCTGGGCGAACTGATGGGCGCCGGTGCAGTCGCCGTGATCGGCCGTGAAAATGACCAGCGTATCTCGTTCGTGCCCAGACGCCTTCAAGGCCGAAAGCACTTTTCCGATCTCCTGGTCGGACCGTTCGATCAGTTGGTAGTAGCCCCATCGCATCTGGCGCCACTTGTCTTCGTCGAAATTGGCGATCGGGGTCATCTCGGTGACCTGATAGCTCTTGCGCATTAGGGCCATGCTGTCGGTCTCGTCGATTGGCGGCGCCAAGTTGATCGGCACGGGCGGACAGTCTTTAGGATCGGGGAACGCTCCGATCGGCCCTCCTGGGATCTCCTGCCCGCGCACCATTTGGCATATGTCGTGAGGGCCCGTGAAGGAAGTCACTAGCAGGAAGGGCTTCTCCCGCGATTGATTGAGAAACTCGATTGCCGGCTCGGGAATTAGATGGTCGGCACCATTGCCTTTGAGGACGCCCGTTTGGTCGAAACCATGACGGGAGGCGTTGCTCGTCTTGATATTCAAATGCCATTTGCCGAAATAGCCGGTGTCGTATCCC
Source organism: Opitutales bacterium (assembly GCA_021772595.1). Lineage (GTDB taxonomy): Bacteria > Verrucomicrobiota > Verrucomicrobiia > Opitutales > Opitutaceae > Pelagisphaera. The sequence goes on along the minus strand of JAJFLS010000716.1, from coordinate 3,467 downwards.
GCGTCCTTGAAATGCTTGCCCATGCATACCATGCGCTCGGGTAGTGGCTTGTTGGTGTTCGACTGGAGGCCCGTTTCAAACGGGTAGTAGCCGCTGAAGATCGAGTTTCGGGCGGGAACGCAAATCGGGTTCGGCGCATAGGCTCGGTCAAAGCGAATGCCGCTTTCCGCGAGCGCGTCCAGGTTTGGAGTTTTGACAAACTCGTCGCCCATCACGCCGCTCATCGCATCCCCGAAATGTTGATCGGTCATGATAAACAGAATATTCGGACGCCCGGCAGCTGAGAGTGAATAAGCTGATAGGAGTAGTCCGCAAATAATGAGAGGTAGGCTTTTGATCATTTGCCGAATTCCATTGGAGTTTGGGCGAGTCTGCAATCGATTTCGCCCGCAGATTGTCCAGATGAACGCCGATCGAATATTTGTTTTTCACCCACGGATCCTGCTACGCTCTGCGAGCTTTGAAGGACGCAGTCGCACGACGGAGCGCTAGCGGAGATGGTGAAGCAATTTCCACGGATGAATACTTGCCCACGAAGTTCACGAAGAAGAATTCGATGGAAGTCCTTGAATGTCTATGTCTAAACAAATAGGCATTTGAAAGTATCAATCAATTCTCCGCTCCTACGTGTTCTCCGTGGTTTATGAGACGTTTCGCATAATGCTCCATTGTTCATGAAGCCGCTTAAATTTACTTCAGAGGTTTGTCGTGTTGAGGGAGCGATGAATCCGCATGGCATTCCGGTCCCGGACGAAGTGGCGGTGGCTTTGCGCAAGGCAGGGGTGAAAAGACTATTGGTCGCGATAAATGGATACGAGTTGCGAAGGGGGCTTCAAGGGAGTCGCGCGTTTGGGAGCCATTTGGTTGTCGGGCTTTCGTTGCTGAAGGAGGCTGGTGCGGCGTTGGGCGATACGGTTTCGGTGGTCGTTGAGCCTGATCCGGAGCCGGATGCGGTGGATGTGTGCGATGAATTTCTTATCGTTCTAGAGCAGGATCCAGAAGCGAAGGAACGCTGGGAAACGCTGACTGCTGGCAAGCAGCGAGGAATCGCCCTTCATGTAAACAGCGGCAAACGTGAAGAGACGCGGATAAAAAGAGCCCTAGACATCGCGATGAAACTGCGGACGCGTACATTGTACGGGGATTGATTGTGGTGAGTTAAGGCAATTTGCCGATGTAGGAGCCTGCTTGCAGGCGATTGAAAAACCATTGTCCGGAGAAATCATCGCCTGCAAGCAGGCTCCTACAGTCTATGCATTGTTGCGAGCGACAACGATTCCACTACTTGTAGCTGGACGGCTGGGCTGTTAAGGGATAGGTCGTCCTGTATATGAAAAAGGATTTCTGTTTAGCGATTGGTTCTCTTGTGTCTTTTATGTTGTCGCCGTGTTTTTCTGACGAAATTGACCCGCAGGTCGCGGCGGAGTCGGCGAAGGCGAACGCGTTTTTCGACCGAGTCTACGACGAGAAGGTGGCGCGCTATCCGGAGTGGCAGACTTTCCTGGGTATCAAGGAAAACTATAGCGAGTGGAGCGAAGAATCGGAAGCGATGGCCCAGCGGGAACTGGAGTTCACGAAGGCTAACTTGAAGGAGCTAGAATCGTCTATTGACTACGATCTTCTCGATTCGCAGACGAAGATCAGTTATCGAATGGCGGTAGAGGATGCGAACGACTCGATTAATAATTTCAAGTACCGACATTACAACTACACGGTTAATCAGATGTTCGGGAGGCATACCGAAGTACCTTCATTTCTGATCAATATGCATTTGGTGACAGATCGGAACGACGCGAAAGCCTACGTTTCGCGCTTGCAAAAAGTGGACCACGTGTTCGATCAACTTATCGAGGGACTAATGACTCGGGAAGCGAAAGGGATCGTTCCTCCTAAGTTCGTTTTTCCAAGATCGATTGAGTCCTGCCGCAATATTCTGGCGGGGGCTCCCTTCGACGAGTCGGGCGAAGACTCCGCACTGTGGGAGGATTTCAAAAACAAAGTTCAGGCGCTCGAACTAGGCGAAGAAACGAAATCGCTACTATTGGCAGATGCTCGCGCTGCGCTGGTCGATGTTGTCAAACCGGCCTACGAGAAACTGATCGCGTTTCTTGAAATGCAGCACGCGCGGGCGACGGCTGAAGATGGTGTATGGAAATTCAAGGACGGAGAAAATTTCTACAATGAAGCGCTCCGCTTGACAACAACTACGGACAATACGGCGGAGGAGATTCACGAGATCGGACTTAGCGAAGTCGCGCGTATCCATGGCGAGATGCGAGCGATTATGAAGCAGGTTCGTTTCGAAGGAGACTTGCAGGCATTTTTCGAGTTCATGCGGAGCGACGACCAATTTTATTACCCAAATGACAATGCCGGGAAGCAAGCGTATCTCGATCGATCAGTCGCGGTAATCGACGACATGCGGAATCGCTTGGACAGTCTGTTCATAACGAAGCCGAAGGCGGAAATGATCGTTAAGAGAGTGGAAGCGTTTCGCGAAAAGTCTGCGGGCACGGCATTCTACTCGCAACCGGCGCCCGATGGAAGTCGTCCAGGAACGTACTATGCGAATCTCTACGACACGGCAAACATGCCGAAGTACAAACTGGAAGCGTTGGCCTATCACGAGGGGATCCCGGGGCATCACATGCAGCTGGCATTGGCGCAAGAGGTGGAGGGCTTGCCGAAGTTTCGGAAGTATGGTGGTTACACGGCGTATATAGAGGGGTGGGGATTGTACTGCGAGTTCATCCCGAAGGAGATGGGATTGTACAAGGATCCGTATTCGGATTTCGGGCGCTTGTCGATGGAGCTTTGGCGTGCGTGTCGCCTCGTCGTGGATACTGGAATACATGCGAAGCGATGGACTCGCGAGGAAGGCATCGCCTACTATCAGGCGAATACTCCTGATACAGAGCGCGATTGTATCCGAATGGTGGAACGCCATATCGTAATGGCATCCCAGGCGACGGCCTACAAAATCGGGATGCTGAAAATTCTAGAACTTCGAAATAAAGCCAAGGAGGCAATGGGCGACGCGTTCGACATACGGGAGTTTCACGAGGCGGTTTTGGTAAACGGAGCTGTGCCGCTGACGATTTTAGAGCAGCTGGTGGATGAGTATATAGCGTCGAATTAGATTCTTTTAGTGTAGGAGCCTGCTTGCAGGCGATAAAAGGTAGGGCTCGTCCCGCGCCTGCCCATATGCGTAACCTTAAGCTGAACGGATGAAAATCCACGCCGAAGTCTCGGCGTAGCTACACCGAGAATCCGGTGTGGTTAATGCAAGCTTCCCTCGGTAAACGCTACTTCGCTCTTTTCGGAGGGCCGGCGTTTTGTGGGGTTTTTGCTACGAGGGCGCTTATCGAGGCGAGTTGCTTTTGCCAGGCGAGTTGGAGCGATCGAGCTTTCTCGGGGTTCTCTTGGGCGAGGTTATGGGCTTCGGCTCGATCGGTGGACAAGTCGTA
>JAJFLS010000715.1 GCA_021772595.1 Opitutales bacterium | reverse complement strand
ACTAGCGCTTCGGCAGCTATCTCGTAGCTGTCTCCCTCACGAAGAACGCGGCAATGGTCGCTCACCAATCGGTGTAGCGCGGCGGCGGCCTGTTGGGCAGAATGCTCCTGGATGGCGCCGATGATCCCGTTGATAATCAGGACCGCCGCGATAAAGCCCGCGTCTGACCACTCCTGGATCGCGATCGAGAGAACTGCCGCTGCGGCAAGCACGTAGATGAGCGGGCTGGCGAATTGCCGCAGAAACGCGATGCCCATTCCCGGAGGCTTCTTTTCCGGCAGCGCGTTGGGGCCGTGCTTCTGGAGTCGGGCGGCGGCTTCCGCTTGCGGCAAGCCGTGCTTGGAGGAATTCAGGGTAGCGAGAATCTCCGAGATGGACGCCGTGTGTGGTGCCATTTCTCTGCTCTCGGAAATCTGTTCAGCATCACTCATACGCTTCATGTTGCAGGAGTGGGGCACCTGCAGTTGATTGGCTGCTACGGCGTGTTTAGTTCAAGACTTTTGATGCAATACGACAGTCCGCTGGATGCAACTCTTTGTGGCCGCAGTTGGGAAATATGAGCGCGTTTCATTTGGTCAATTAGTAGGGCTTCGCCTGACACGTTTAGCAGACCTACCATATTTCGATTCCAGTAAAAGCGCATTTAGGCTACAAACCCGGCAGTACCGATTTCTTATATTCCATTCTCAGGTCCTTTCGACTGTTCCGTGTTCAATTACTCTGCACTATTTGTCTGCAGGGGATGACTCGATAGAATTCGGGGAGATTCGATATGCGCTGGAACGTGTGTAGTTGGGTGTTATCTGTCATTTCGTTCTCGTTAATCTCGATCGTGTCGAAATGGATCCAGTTCTCGAGTGTCTCGGTTGGGCTGGTTGAGCGATAGAGCTTGTATAGGTGATTCGTATTCGGATTGTTGATGCGGATAACCGCTGAGTCTGATCCAAGGTCGGAACTGAGTATTTCGAATGAGAATCGGGACTGGGGGTTTTCGTTTATCACGATCAGTTTCATTTCTCCTTCATAGAACACCGCTATATTAGCTTTGCCGTCAGGATCATAGTTTAGTTTAATGAAGCTCTTACGATCCGCTATAGGAGGGAATTCGAGGAGGCTGTACCGTTCCCAAACCCCGTTTTCTCTACGGGCGAACACGAGGTTTGAAAAACGGAAATCGGCGTATGCGACGGATGGGAGGTCCATGTTGTCGAAAGCGAGTGAAAGCAGGAACGCTTCGGATTCGTCGTCGAATGTTGTATCCTTCCATTGATTACCGTTGCGTTCGGCGATGCTGAGAAAGTCGGGCGATCCGCCAGTATTAATGTATGCGATTGATGGGGCTCCTTCCGAGTTGTATGATAACGAATTACTGAATTCGCCGCCTCCAGCCGGCTCATGAATCCAGAAGGTTCCGTCGAATCGAGCGAATCCGAGATAGCTGCCTGGCTCCGCTCTAAAGCTCACGGTGGGTTCTCCAAGCGAATTGTAGGCGAATGACAGGGAGTGTCCGTTCGACCACATTTTCGTTGTGTCGCTAATTACGTCGTCGATGGTCCAAGTCTCGTTTTCAAGAGTCGCGAGTCTAGGAGTGAAACGCTCATCGTCGTGGAATGCTATGACTAGGTTGCCTTGAGGGCTTACCAATAGGGTCGGGTGTCGAATGCCTTCAATCGAATTGGTCAGTCGCTCGCTTTTCCAGATGCCATCGAGTTTTCTAGAAACGACCAGCCCTGCGTCGTTGTAACAGAGAATCGGAAGGTCATTCCGGTCTAATGCGAAGGAGACGTCGCCTCTGTACAAATTGCTATCTCCAATTCCTGTTTCGACCATCCAATTGAGTCCATCGAACCGAGCAAATCCCGCTGAGCGATGGCTTTCATGGTAAAAGCCTATTGCTGGATTACCGCATGAATCGAATTGCAATGATACTGGATGGGCATTCCCAATGATCGGGATGGAGTACTTCGTAATCTGGTCGCTTGGGAATAGACTAGTGGTTGCTTCGTTTTGGAATCCATAAATTCGAATCTTAACGAGAAACGAATAATCGATTCCGCCATTGTTGACATCGATGATCGCGTCCAATATTTCCAGCTCAATTCTTGTGATTTCAAGCTCTTCCAGATCGGTAATAGCTTCGTTGAAAATGTAGCGATTTTTAGGAGACGATTGCCAAGAAACGGATATTGCTTCCGGTTCGTCGTCCGGACTCCAGCTAAGAGCGGGAACTGAGTCGGGGAGGGCAAAGGCTCTGATCGTTGTTGTTCCGTTTAGATGTTCGATCGCGTCGGTCGTTCTCTCGAAAAAGGGGTCGTCCTCTGAAGAAAACGAGAGGATCTTTCCTTTGTCGGTCGGCGTTACTCGCAACCCTCCAAACGAAAACTCATTTTCCAGATCCTGGCCGATCGTATCGTATTTGAAAATACCGTATCGAAGCTCGAATCCTGTGATCGGATTCGCAATCGATTCGATCCGCCCAACCGTGCCGTAATCGTTTTCGAATTCTCCCAGGAGTATCTCCCCGAACGTATGGATTTGGGATAGAGCTAGAAGGCAGAAGAAGGTTAGCGTTTTGATTAGCGTAGAAAAATTCACTTTGTCGATGCGTAAGGCATTTGTTACGGTAGAGCTAATCTATGCGGTGAGGCAAAGCTTTACCTTTTCGGCTACTTCCACTTGATCTGGCGGCAATCGGTGATTGGGAGGGATGTTGTTTGTGTGAGCTCTTCCATGACTTCCTTTGGGAAACCGGAGAGGACGTTGCGTTTCGGAACAATGATGCTTTGAGACTGCATGAAGGTGATGATGTAGATGTTCTCGAGTTCGACCAGTTTTTCGATGGCTGATGGCTTCAGGTTCCCGTCTCCGGCTTCGCTCGTGGAGATAATCTGGCCGTCAGCGATTTCGAGAGAGAACTCGGGGCCGATCATTCCTTTTCGATGTTCGCGAATGTGTTTGGTGAAGTGGCGTTTGTATCTCCAGTAGCTATAGCGGTGATAGAATGCAAACAAGAGCGCTCCCGCAGCGAAATACGTGTAGGCCATAACCGTGGAATCTATTGTTAGAAAATAGTAGCCGATGGCGCCGATGATGAGAGCTGTCACGATTCTCGTCTTTGTTCTTTGCGATCGTTGATTCTTTGAGCCGATTGAAAAATATATTTGGAATTCCAGAAAGTCCTCTTCAGTAAGCTTGTAATTGAGAATTGATGACATTGTATTTTCTAGAAGGTTGATGTTTATTCTTTTCGCTTCTCTCGATTCTTCGTCGGTTGCCCTAAGGGGCGAGGATTCTGAAGATCCAGAAGCCGTGGCCTAGGATGACTAGTGAGGGTAGCAGGAGGGTGGCGATTAGGCCGCTCAGGTTGCAGGTGATGTCTCCTTGGCTGTTGATGCGAGGGCCGCCGGGGAGGGAGTCTAGGAGGACCGATTGCTTCGGTTGCTTGGGGTCGTACAGGATTGACTCTTCAATCGGGCCGGGTGTGCCATCGGGATTTCGTTTCATTAACCTGGGATCTCCGGAGAATCGTGTTTCGTCGTGGGTCTTGGCGGTGACTTCGTAGCCTTGTTCGTCTATGATGTATCCAAAGATGTACTTGTAGACGGGGTTATCGTTCACGCTGCTGTTCGTTTCCTCTTTCTCCAATAGGACGGCCCGTCCGAGAATGCCATCTCTTAGTAGGCGTATTCCTTTCAGCCGATTCCGTAAAGTTGCGAAGATTAGTCCGAATCCTATTAAGACAAATGGGATCGATATCAGGAGTCCACTTTTTCCCGTATCGAGATTGATGATGCGGGAGTAGCGAGGATCGTCTAGTTGGTATTCGATTTCAGCGACTTGTCCGATCTTGTAGCGATTTGCGAAGCTTCTGGTGTTGTTTAGAAATAGCTCGCCGTCCACTTGGAACTCGTAGTGGTACGCGAATACGCTTCGATCGTTGATGCTGAAGTTCGCGTCGCTTATGGAGGTGATGACGCCTTCGGCCTCCGCGATTTCGTTATCTCCAAACACGAATACGTCACGAAGCATAGTAGCTCCTCCAGAAAGCCAAAAAAAGCAAAGCGTAAAGCCAAGCCACAACCATCCGAATAGGGTTGTCAATCCACCAGCCAGTATACGCAGCTTAACTAAAAGTCTTACGTCTCTAGGAGGCGCGCCGGGATTGGCACTCCATTTCCAAGTGCCGGGATCCGGTCGTAGTGCGGAGAATTTCATTGGCTAGAGTAGATTATTGCGGGGCAAGTTTGCGATAGATGGGCTCACGCGAAGCCGCGAAGACGCGAAGGATTTGAGGAGTAGGAAATATAGAGTGGGAAATGGTGAATGGTGAATGGTGAAAGTGGAGTGGTTGAGTTGCGAGCCCGCTTGTTTATCTTCGCGTCTTTGCGGCTTCGCGTGAGATTGATTAATTGGTAAAGCAGTTCTTTTGTCTATATTTCAATTGGATGGATTGTCGGCGATCTATTGAGACTAACCGAGAATAGCAAAGGTGCAGGATTGATCCTTTAATCCCTTTTCTCAGGGGATTTTTAGGCTCATGCCTTTGCGGATGAGGTTGGGGTTTCGGATGGTGTCTTTGTTGGCTTCGTAGATGAGTCGCCATTTGTTTGGAGTGCCGTAGAGCAGCTTCGATATGCCGGATAGGGTGCCGCGTTCGGCTTGGGAGCCTACGGTGTATGCAGTCCCTAGGGATTGGGGTGGTCACGCTTGGCTATCCATATTTCTTGAGTAGGAAATAGTGCATCATTCTAGCTATTTCATTTGTGCAGGATGAGAAGGCATCGTTTAAAATTTCGGCATCAGTCAAGACATCCTCCTTTTTGTAGACCCCCATGTTCTCGAACAAACCCCTGGTTTGAAATTTCCATGCAACACGCCCATCCGGCGCGAGCAAACGGACTCTCACATGCATCATCGGCACCATTTTCTTGGTGAAACTGTTTTTTGCCGTGAATCCAATTTTTAGAAACTCGAACTTGAATTTATATTCCGCCAACGTCTCGCTCCCCACGTTTGCACCATCTTCTTCCAGCCGTTGCGAAAAGGCTTCCGCTAGCTTACTGCCGAAATCAATGCGGCTGGAGTCGATTGCATCGCGAAGCCGTTCCTTGTCAGGTTTGGCGACTGCTCCTGAAGCAGCCGCCCCGATCAATACTCCAACAGCCGCCCCAATCGATCCTCCGCTAACCGTGGATAGCGCTTGCCCTTGGCCGAACCAATAGTACTTGTCGGGCATGTCAGCTTTGCTCGAGACATGAACCGGGTCCTTCTTGTAGTTGAATTTAACCTTCGCTGCAGAGGATTCCGCAACTAAACACGTAATAAGCATAGTGAAAAAAGCTAAATAGCGCATACAAGGTCGGGTTGTCGGACATC
>JAJFLS010000714.1 GCA_021772595.1 Opitutales bacterium | reverse complement strand
GTTGTAGTTCTTTTTTATGTACTCAAGCGTTTTTGAATATCGCCTATACGGCTCGGGTGTCATATCTGCGTGACTCAGGACTCGCGTTGTACCCATCAACCCCCCGATCTCGCCATTCTTATTATAGAGCGGTAGTTTATTTGTGGAGACCCAGGTTATCAAGCCAGCCTCATCCACAATAAGCTCCATGCGGTTGATGATGGACTGACCGTCTCTCACAACAAGCCTATCATCTTCGTGAATCTGATCAGCCAAACTCCTGGGGAAAAAATCATACTCGGATTTGCCAATGACATCCGATTTTCGCTTTAGCCCAAACAAGCGCAGGCTCGCCTCGTTGCACATGACGAGCTTGTAGTTCGCATCTTTGACATAAAAAAATATGTCGGGCAGATGCTCGAACAACGCGTCAATACTTCCATATTCCTGGAGAGTTCGCTTGAATCGGCTGGCTTGTTCGCTGTAGCTCATCATGGATTTTCTAGATCGAGACAAAATTGAATTCTCCACGGGAATGCGAATCACATGATCTCATTCCCCTGCCCCTCAATAGGCTATTAAGCAAAGAGCTTAACAGACAAATTTCTCCTTTTCCGATGTCCGCCAACCTCTCGATGAATTGGGATCTCAATTCCATTATAAATCATTCCAAACTAGGCGCTTAATTGATTCTAATCAATGTTGTTTCCTTGCGAATTGCTATACTGAATCCTGAGCAATCCCCTTTGTTGGGAGGTTCTTAGATTCAATTTCAAGCGATAAGTTATAAAATGCAAGTGGATCATACAATACCCTTTCGTTATTTTTTGCTACTCTAGCTCAATCACTAATTTAAGGAGGTTTCAGAATGAGTAATAAGATGAAAGTAGGCTGTTTTGCCCTAGTGGACGCGTTCCATCCGCTGGAGCACCAATTGAAGCGAATTTCGGAAATGGGATTTCACTGCGCCGATATAACCGATTCCCACCCAGGGGGCCTGTTGGGGGGCGGGATTTTCGACGCGGCGATCAGCTTGGACGACAATCCTTTCGATATTAAGCGCCTCTTCGACAAATACGAATTGGAGATCACCTCCATGGCGGCTCACGCTCGTCTTTCCGACCCGAGCACGCCGGCGAAGTTCGGTACGAGCGAGATCATGAAATCCATCAAGTTGGCATCGACGATTAACGTGCCCTACGTCATCACCACCGAACTTGAGCCCGAAACGGAATGGGGCAAGAAACGGACCCACGACCAGATGGTGATCATCGTCGCCGACAAGCTGATCGAGCCGCTACGATTGGCTGATGACATGGGCGTCAAGCTTCTGCTAGAGCCGCATGGCCCGCTAACCGACAGCATCCAGGGCATAAAGGACATCATGGACGCCGTGGACAATCACCCCGCCCTCGGAGTGAATCTGGATACAGGAAACTCTTGGCTGGGCGGAGCCGATCCAGTCGAGATGGCGAAAGAATTCAAGGACGTCATAGGACACGTGCACTGGAAAGATCTGGGAGCTGAAATGGAGCCCAAACGCGGCACGATGTACGGTTGCGGATTTTCCACCATCGCGCTCGGCGATGGCGTCATCGATATCGCCGGCGTATGCGATGTTCTGAAGGACGCCGGCATCGAAGCGAGCACCTTCGAGCTGATCGGCGAGGAGAACCTGAAGAAAAGCCACGAATACCTTAAGAGCCAAGGAATCGCCTAATGAAAGCAAAAGCATTCACGGCTAGTTTTCTCCTCCTTTTCTTCGCAATGCTAACCGCTAGCGGCGCAGGAATCGTATTCGACGGAGAGACGGGGCCGGGCTTGGGAAAACACATTGTCCTCATCAGTGGCGATGAGGAATATCGCTCGGAGGAGGCCATGCCCATGCTGGGGAAAATCCTCTCGAAGCGATACGGATTCAAATGCACCACGCTTTTCGCGATCAACAAGGAAACAGGAGAAATCGATCCGGATACGCTCGATAATATTCCCGGTCTTGCAGCTTTGGATACGGCCGACCTGATGATCGTGTTCACGCGTTTCCGGGATCTGCCCGACGAACAAATGAAATACATCCACGCCTACCTGCAAACCGGCAAACCCGTAATCGGTATTCGTCCCTCCGTCGTAGCGTTCCGCAATAAAAGCGGGAAAAGCTCATTTCCTCAATACAGCTTCGGCCAAAAGCTCAAAGGCGGCTTCGGGCTCAATGTCCTGGGAGCCGACTGGATCTCGCATCACGGAAAACACAAAGTAGAAAGCACCCTCGGAATCCCTGTAGAGGCGATGAAGCGCCATCCCATTTTGCGGGGCGTAGAATCAATGTGGGGGAAAACCGATGTCTACACCGTTAAAACGCCGATTCCCGATGATGGCCAGACGCTCGTGATGGGGCAGGTCCTGCAAGGAATGAGCCGCGACGATCCGCCGTCGGACAAAGCGCAGATGCCATTGGCATGGGTTAAGCGATACCCGACGCCTGGCGGCGACGCGCGCGTGTTCATGACGACGATGGGAGACGCCCAGGATTTCAGGGACGAGCATTTCCGCCGCATGGTGGTGAACGCCTGCCTCTGGGCAATGGGCCTCGAAGATCGGATTTCCGCGAAAAGCAATGTCGATATTGTCGGGTATTTCAATCCATCCCCCTTCGGGTTCAGGGGTTTCCGAAAAGGGCTTTTCCCCGACGACTACGCTCACGTCGACCTGTTCGAAAAAGGTGACCGCATCTGCTACATTGGCAACGCGCTGGCAGACCGCATGCAGCACTTCGGATGGCTGGAAACCTTAACCCAAGACCGGTTTCCGGAAAAAGAACTCGTATTCAGAAATCTTGGTTTCTCGGCAGACGAGCTAACCACACGCCCGCGCTCCAAAGGATTTGGCGAACCGGATGTACATTTGAACCATTCTCGCGCCGACGTGATCTACGCGTTTTTCGGATACAACGAGTCCTTCGCCGGAGACGCTGGCTTGCAGAACTTCAGAGAAGACCTGGACGAATTCATCGACCACACGTTGAGCCAGAAATACAATAGAAAGCGCTCGCCACGCTTGGTCCTGTTTTCGCCGATCGCCCATGAAGATCTTCACGACCCGAATTTGCCGGATGGCAAGGAAAACAACGAGCGGCTGGCATTGTATACGAACGCGATGAGGGAAGTCGCCGAAGAAAACGGCGTGGGGTTTGTCGATTTGTTCTCACCGACAAAAACGCTATACGTCCAATCGAAGACGCCTCTCACGATTAACGGCATCCATCTCAATTCCGAAGGTAATCGTCAGCTTGCCGAGGTTATCGATACTGCCCTCAACGGAGGCAAGCGCGCCTACGACGAATCGAAACTACAGAAGATACGAGAATCAGTATTGGATAAAAACCTACGCTGGTTCAACCGCTACCGGGCGACCGACGGCTATAGCACCTATGGCGGACGGGCAGACTTGAAATTCGTCAACGACCAGAGCAACCGGGAGGTCTTGAGCCGCGAGCTGGAAATTCTCGACGTCATGACCGCCAACCGGGACAAGAAAATCTGGGCCCGAGCCCAGGGTTCCGATCTATATATCGACGATGACAATCTTCCTAGACCCATTCCGGTCATCACCAACATCGGCGGAGGCAGCAAAAGCTCAAGCGCCGAGAAGGAAGGTTCGAAAACGTATTTGAGCGGCGAGGAAGCGATTAGCAAGATGACCGTGGCGAAAGGAATGGAAGTTAATCTTTTCGCTAGCGAAGAGCGTTTTCCGGAACTGGTTAATCCCGTTCAAATGTCTGTCGATACCGACGGACGCATCTGGGTGGCTGCCTGGCACACCTATCCGCACTGGGACCCGAACAAAGAGCTCAACGACAAGCTGCTGATTTTTCCCGATGACGACGGTGACGGAAAAGCCGACCGATGCATTGTATTCGCAGATCAATTGCACAATCCCACGGGATTCGAGTTTTGGAACGGCGGAGTTCTGGTCACATCCGCTCCCGAAATCCTGTTCCTGAAAGATACCGACGGAGACGACAAGGCAGACGTAACGATTCGCTATTTGCAAGGAGTCGATTCGGCGGACACGCATTGCGCGGCCAGCAGTTACGTGTACGGACCGGACGGCTGCATGTACTTCGACGAGGGTATTTTCCACTACACCAATATCGAGACGCCTTGGGCCAAACCCCTTCGCGTGGAAAACGGCAACATGATCTATCGCTTCAATCCGCGAACGTATCAGATCTCCAAACACTTCAACATCCGACCCAATCCACACGGCATCGTCATCGACCCCTGGGGCTATCTCTTCGCTACCGATGGAACCTCGGGAAGGGGATACTACGTCGGTTACCCTGGGAAAGGTACCCCTCACGAACTCTACGAAAAGCGCGTTCGCCCCGTCGCAGGACTCGGACGGCTTTCCGGTAGCCATTTCCCCGAGGAAAACCAGGGAAACTTGCTTATCTGCAACACCATTGGATTTCTCGGCGTCCTTCAATACGAACCCATCGCGAACGGCGCGGACATCAACGCGGTGGAGAGAGAGCCGATCGTCGTCTCTACCGATGGCAACTTCCGTCCCGCCGATGTGGAAATCGGGGCCGACGGAGCACTCTATATTCTCGATTGGCAAAATGTCATTATCGGCCACATGCAGCACAATCTGCGCGATCCCAGCCGAGATCATTCGCATGGCCGCATCTATCGAGTGACCGTTCCAGGACGTCCGCTTCTAACGCCCGTGAAGATGAGCGATAAGTCCATCGCGGCCCTTCTCCCATTCCTGGAATCTCCGGAGGACCGCGTCCGGTACCGAGCTCGCATCGAACTAAGCGGACGCGACACCGAAAAGGTTTTGAGCAGCGCGAAGCAATGGATCCGAAAATTCGATACGAACAATCTCGACGATGCTCAATCGCTCCTGGAAGCGCTTTACCTGTATCAACAGCATAACGTCCTAAACGAACCCTTACTTCGGCGCGTATTGAAATCGCCCGTTCCCCGCGTTCGCGCAGCGGCTACCCGCACTATCGGGCAATGGGGAACCAAAATAAAGGACGGCGCCATTCTCTTGCAGGAACAGGCTCAGGATACCGACGCGATGGTACGCGCCGAGACTGTCGTCGCAGCGGCGGCGTTCGAAGGGCTAGACGCTGCGGAAGCGCTTTTCCTGGCGAAGCTCAGCCCGACAGATCCCCAATTGGATTACAATATAGAGCAAACTCGCCAGACGCTTGAACCTTACTGGAAGCAGGCGCTCAACGAAGGAAAAACCTTGTCTCCGGCAGGCCAGAATTTCGTAGAGAAAATCAAGCTCGAAGCTATCGAAAGAGAGAAACAACTGGCCGCGAGAAAAGCGGCCCTAAATAAACCTGCCCAGCCCAAAGCGCATAGCGTCATTCATCTGAAAACCGTTCCCGAAAAGATGAAATACGACCTTGCAACCTTTACCGTGACAGCGGGAAAAAGCGTGGATATCATTTTCGAAAACCCGGACTTCATGCCGCACAATCTGCTTATTGTTGAGATCGGGGCAATGGAAGCGGTTGGTCTCTTGGCTGACACGATGGCGGCAGACCCAACCGCGATCGAGCGGCATTACGTCCCGGATAGTCCCAAAGTTCTCTACGCGACCGAATCGGTAGCCGATCATTCCAAAACCGTCCTACGATTCATCGCTCCTGAGAAGCCCGGCGACTATCCCTACGTATGCACTTTCCCAGGACATTGGCGACTCATGAACGGAGTGATGAAAGTGGTCCCTTAGAAAGTGTCTAATAAATGCAATGAAGGCTCGGGACGGCGCCCGAGCACTACCTTTTTCTCGAGCATTGGGTAGCGTCCGGGCGCCGTCCCGGATGAACAACGCGGTATATTGCTTTTATTGGACCCACTCTTAGAGCCGGGCGATTCCATCCAATTCTTGAAGGATTAAACTCAGCTCAATCCTCGTCTTTAAGTCTTCGCAATTCCTCCAAGTCTCCCGTGTATCTTGGGAAACCATGGAAACCTACCGCATAACCACCGACAACAAGGTATTCAACGTCGCGCTTTTCGAGTAATTCGATGAACTCTTGGAAATGTCTGTTCAGCATATTCGGATTCGTCCAGTCGATTGATAACCTCGACAGCTTTGATTCGCTGCAGCCGGGTTGCCTTAGCCCAGTAAGCAGCGATCGCTGCGCTCTTCTCTCAAGGACCTTTTACGAACGTTTTTCATCCTTCCAATTTCTATCGACGAATCAAGTCTTGGCAACTCCAATCAATTCTCGTTTCACACAATAGTCGCAGTCAGCTATGATACCGCCGCTAATAGGCAAGAAACTCATGCATCAACTGACCGAGCTCCCTACCAATCCAAAACAGTCCTACGATTCATCGCTCCCGAGAAGCCCGGAACTATCCCTACGTATGCACTTTCCCAGGACACTGGCGACTCATGAACGGTGTGATGAAGGTGGTTCCCTAAAGCTGGGCGTTTCCAGTTTGCCACTGTGAAATCCGTGGTTTAAAATCCAGCTTTATTATTATTATGAAAAACAGATTTCACTCACGTCTCGCAGCTCTTTTCTTCCTACTATTTTGTTGCAACCTTTCGGCAGCTCAATGGCCCGGAAAAGCGAGTTCCTGGAATGGCTATCAGCGTCACGACTTTCAGGTAGACGGTCGCGATTCTTTTGTCGTCGAGCCAAAACGAGCCGCCGACGGCAATCCCTGGGTATGGCGGGCCCGCTTCCCGGGCTGGCATACCGACATGGACCTCATCCTCCTCGAAAGAGGTTTTCACGTCGCCTACACCAATGTATCAAATCTCTACGGCTCCCTCAAGGCTGTCGCTCAGTGGGATGCCTTCTACAAAGAGATGACCGTTGAATACGGTTTGGCCCGGAAGGTCGCTATAGAGTGCGTAAGTCGCGGCGGACTCATCGCCTACAACTGGGCCAAGCGCAATCCCGCCAAAGTCGCCTGCATCTATGGCGAAGCTCCCGTCTGCGACATCAAGAGCTGGCCGGGCGGCAAGGGCAAAGGTCAAGGGTCGGCGAAAGACTGGGAGAAGGCTCAACTGGCTTACGGCTTAAGCGAAGCTGAACTGATGGATTGGAAAGACAACCCCATCGATGGTCTCGACAAATTAGCCAAAGCCCGCGTTCCCGTTTTGCATGTGATAGGTCTGCAAGACGAGATCGTTCCCGCTGCTGAAAACAGCTTCGCGCTTTTCGAACGCTACACCGCTGCTGGCGGCATCATGACGATTTCACCCAATCTCAAAGAGCCCGAAAAGCTCCATGGGCATCACTTCCCGATTGAACACGTCCAATCCCATGCCGATTTCATTATCGCCAACTGCCTGATCAACAATCCCGACAGCAAACGCTATTTCACCGTTCGCGACGACCTCAAGAACACCCTGCTAAATATCGCGCAACGCAAAAAGCTGCGCGTCGCCTTTCTCGGCGGCTCAATCACTTACAATCCCGGCTGGCGGCCGACGCTCTACGAGTATTTCAAGAACAAGTATCCGGATACTGAATTCGATTTCATTGGCGCCGGCATCCCCTCTTTCGGTTCCACTCCGCACGCGTTCCGCTTCGAGCGCGATGTATGGAAAAACGGCAAAGTGGATCTGCTCTTCGTCGAAGCAGCCGTCAACGACGCTTCCAATGGTCGCAGCCCGCAGGAAATGAAGCGAGCGATGGAAGGCATCGTCCGCCAGGCCAGAAGCCTCAATCCGGAAATCGACATCATCTTCATGCACTTTGTCGACCCCGCGAAAATCAAGAGCTACAACAACGCTCAGGTGCCGCAGGTTATTCAGGCTCATGAAACGGTCGCCGCGCACTACTCGATCAACTCGCTCAACTTGGCCCTGGAAGTCACGGAACGCATCAACGCCGGGCAATTCACCTGGAGCGACGATTTCAAGAACCTCCACCCATCGCCTTTCGGCCAGAAAATCTATGCCGACTCCATGAAGCGAATGCTCGACTCCCTGCTCGGTATTCACCTGGACCCCGACGATAAAATCGCCGCCAAAGCAGAGCTTACCGCTCTGGACGAGTTTTCCTATGATGGCGGCACTTTCGCCTCCATCGACCAAGCGAAATTGGGCAACGACTGGAGTAAAACAGATAATTGGAAACCGGAAAAAGGCAAAACCCGTTCGGGGTTCGTCAATGTTCCGGCGCTGATAGCCGAACAAGCTGGCCAGGAATTGAGCTTTGATTTCGAAGGCCGCGGTGTCGGAATTTTCGTAGCGGCCGGGCACGATGCCGGCATCATCGAATTTCGCATCGACGGCGGCAAGTGGCAGAAACAGGACCTCTTCACCCGCTGGAGCAGCCGTCTGCATCTACCGTGGCTCTACATGCTGGCCCCGGAATTAGAACAAGGGAAACACCAACTGCAAATTCGTCTGACAAAGGAAAAGAACGAACACAGCCAAGGCACCGCCTGCCGCATCTTTCACTTTGCAGTCAATAAGTAGACGAGAAGAGCCGCGAGTTGCGGCGCGGCGCATAGGCGTCAACTTATCGCTTATCCAATATGTAGGAGCCTGCTTGCAGGCGATTTTCGTCGCCCATTGCCCAGGAAACCAATCGCCTG
>JAJFLS010000713.1 GCA_021772595.1 Opitutales bacterium | reverse complement strand
ATCTCGACCAAATTTCGAAGCGAACTGGACAAGTTAACTTCTCACGCCGCACGATCAAAGAGCTCCGCCTCAAACGCCCTCCCCGTCGACTGGTCCCTGGCAAGGAGCCCGCCGAGCAAGGCATCTACATTCTCAGCAGCGGAATGATGGTCGAACGCACTCCAAGCTACGCCATGGCCGCCAGCATGCTCGCCCAAGGTAGAAACTCCATTTGCTTCGTCGGCTACTGCGATCCCTCCACGCCGGGAGGAAAGCTCCTCGACGCCAACCCAGGCGACCTCTTCGTCTTCGAAGCTTTGGATTACCAATCGAACATCCGAGCTCAAATCGAACGATTCGAAATGAGCGGCCACGCCGACCGCGAAGAGCTCCTCAACTTCGCCCTAAGCGTCAACCCGAAGACCATCGTCCTCACCCACGGAGACCCCGGCGCCCGAGCCTGGTTCGCCACCGCCCTAGCCGAAAACGACCCAACGCTTTCCATCATCGATCCCCAGCCTCTCGAAGCGGTCGAGGTTTGAGCCAAATCGAAACGAAGGGCCTCCCACCAATATCCAAGGAGCGCTCGTGATTTCCGATCCCCGCAGACATCTCCCATCACACCGGACGTCTTAGGTAGCGGCATGTCTGTGACATGCCGAAATTCAACGCCCACAGACCCCAACCACCAAGACCTTGCAAATCCTTGTCTTTCGCGGCGAACCGCGCAGAAAGAAGAAACCCTATGGAAGTTAAAAGCGCTGCAGAAAAAGAACTGATCGACGGTATGCCTCGCGACAACCGTGGATTCTGGCAACCTGAAAGAGGTACCGCCCCACCCAACCCGTTGTTCACCTGGCCGCCGAAACCAGGGGCGGCCCTCAAATGGCTTTTCGGCATGCCTGGCTACCTCTTCCCGTGGCATGTCATCTACATGGCAATCGCGATTCTGACTTGGCTCTACCTTCAGCCGGCCTTGTCCCGATGCGTCGAATTCAGGGCCGATTGGATACTGGAGATGTTCGTGAGGAACATCGCGATGCTCACAGTCATTACCAGCCTATGGCACCTCAGGTTCTGGTCGCTCAAATCCCAAGGATTCAAATACAAATACACCAAAGAGTGGATGGCCAAGGGAAAGCGGAAATTTCTCGGGAGCAGTCAACTTTTCGACAATGTCTTTTGGAGCCTTATCAGCGGCGGCATTGTCTGGACGGCCTATGAAATCGCCTTCATATGGGCCTACGCCAACGAAATCATCCCCTACCTAAATCCGCGAGAGCACCCCATCTACTTCGTCCTCATGCTCTGCTCCATCCAACTGTGGCGGCTGTTCCACTTCTACTGGGTTCACCGGCTCCTGCATTGGCCGCCACTCTACAAAGCAGCGCACTATCTCCATCACAAAAACATCAACATCGGCCCGTGGTCGGGAATGGCCATGCATCCGATCGAGCATATCATCTACTTCAGCGGCGTATTGATTCACTGGATCATCCCTTCGCACCCGATCCATGTCCTAATGAACACGCAACACGCAGCATTCACTCCAGCGCAAGGTCACCTTGGATTCGAAACCTTCGAGATCAAAGAGACCAAAAATGTTCCGGGAGGTTCGTTTTTCCATCAGCTCCATCATCGCTACTTCGAATGCAACTACGGAGAGCAGGATCTACCGTTCGACCATTGGTTCGGAACCAGCCACGACGGCTCTCCCGAAGCGCACAGCCGGATGAGAGAGAAACGGAAAGCCAGTCACAACATCCGGACCGGAACAGACTGACGGCAACGTCAATTCCCACGAACTCCTCACCTGATCCGTTCCCGCGCAAACCCTTCGACGCGGCCAAAGTTCGGTCAAAAGTGATCGCGCTGTATTTAGTCCAAAAACCACGCCGTAACACGGAGTGATCTTAGGCTATAAGCTTCTTTGGAAATTGAGTTGTTGGGAATAGGAACATTTAGAGCTCTCATCATGCTGACGCAACGCGTCATCAAGCAAGCGACTGCAGAGTGCATCCTGTTAAAATAGAAAACCATAGCCTTGCAATGGATGCTCCTCGGATTAGCGATCGAATAAGTTACAGACTGTTTAACGAACACCACTAGATTAATAAAATCTACCACTTTAATCCGCCTTACCCTAAAAAGAGCAGCCTTGAATTGGACATCGCTGAGATGCTACGACGATATTTTGAAAATCGAAGACTTGTCACTAAACCCGAAGTGACGATAAATAGCAAAATCAGGAATAGACTTACAGCGAAGGGGAACGCAAAACTCGTCATAATCGCGATACTAGCCATCGCTGGGTTAAGCGGATGCCTTCGCAATACCCCCGAGAAAGTCTGGCGATCGGTTTCGGCAAATATTACCGAGCCTTTCATCGCTGTACTAGGGATCGCTCAGGATGCCGGGTATCCGCAAGCTGGATGCGAGCTCGATTGTTGTCGCGAAGTTTGGAAAAATCCCTCGCTACGCCGGCACGCGACCAGCTTAGCAATCATTGATCCTATTAGTCACGAGCGATGGATTTTGGAGTGCACGCCGGACTTCAAAGATCAGCTCAAAGCGCTCGAACGCTTCGACCCCGTAGAAGGAAAATCAGGCATTGATGGTTTGAACGGAATTCTGCTCACCCATGCCCACATCGGCCACTACGCCGGTTTAATCAATTTGGGGCACGAAGTCATTGGCTCCAAAAACATGCCGGTTTTCGCAATGCCGCGAATGGCCGAATTTCTGCGCGAGTCGGGCCCTTGGAGTCAGCTTGTCTCTTACGAGAACATCGAACTGAAAGCGCTCG
Organism: Opitutales bacterium; assembly: GCA_021772595.1. Taxonomy (GTDB): domain Bacteria; phylum Verrucomicrobiota; class Verrucomicrobiia; order Opitutales; family Opitutaceae; genus Pelagisphaera. The sequence continues at coordinate 11,226 of JAJFLS010000713.1, read as the reverse complement.
AGAACGGCCAGGTCGTTAATCTAAACGAACGGATCAAAATCACGCCTATACAAGTGCCGCATCGTGACGAATATTCCGAGACCGTCGCATTCCGCATCGAAGGCCCCAATCGCTCAGCACTCTTTTTGCCGGATATCGACAAATGGAGTCGCTGGGAAAAGAATGTGGAAACGGTCATCAGCTCCGTAGATCGCGCCTATGTCGACGGGACTTTTTTCGGCGACGGAGAACTTCCCAATCGCCCCATGGATCAGATCCCCCACCCATTTATCGTCGAGTCGATGCAACGCTTTGCAGCGGCCCCGAAATCCGAGAGAGCCAAAATACATTTCATTCATTTAAACCACACGAATCCCGCCCACAACCCCGACAGCGATGCGGCCAAGCAAATATCCTCCGCCGGTTTCAACGTCGCTCGCCAAGATGACCTCTTCGGCTTGTAAACTCGCCCAGTTCCTCGAGAGGACGTAGCGTTGCACATTCAAATGTAGGAGCCTGTCATTGACCACGACCTGTCGGCGGCTTGCAGGCGATTTTGGTTGGCGCAACACTGGGAAATGATCGCCTTCGAGCAGGCTCCTACAATCGGAACGACGCAGTCGTTCCGCTACCGGTTGATCTGTAAATTGTAACGCAAGGACTTAAGCTGAGATTGTGCAAGCTCACCTCGGGACACTAATGCGGCAAACCAGTAGCTCAGTGCTTTAGCAAGCCTGAGCCTTATCGATGTTCAAAACTCAGGCTGAAGCACTGAGCTGCCAGAGGATATCTCGCTCGCCTCTACTCTATCTTCAGACCATCTATCGTCGCGGGCACGAGTATTACCGTGATCGGCACGGGCACGACCTTGTCCCCCCAGCGCAGGTTCATATTCGCAGACGTATTCGATAACTCATCGAAATCAATTCTGAACCATTCCTCGAAGGCTCCGTCTTCCGCGGGGATAGTCGTGCGAGCGACATCCATCGCTGCGTCGTATTGAGTTCCCCACGACATCTTGGAATTGATGATGATCGTCAGGTTGCCATCGTGCGGCAGGCTGTAAATGGAATAGGTTCCCGCTTCGATCCTCGCGTCGCCAATCATGACGGCGCCAGATAAAGTGATTGCGGTCGACTCATTCGCTCCGGTCCGCCAGACTTCTCCTTCGGGAACCATGGTTTCCAGCGTGCGACCTTTGAGCCCCGGGCGACCGTATGTCACTGTGACAACCGTCGTGCCAATCGTCTGGCTCACGATCGCGTTAGGACTCGGGCGCGCTTTTCCGCCTCCCCGTTTCTGGGCGATCGCCAATGAACTCGCTGCGAACAGCATAAGGGTAGATAGTATTCCGACTCGTAATAATGATTTCATTTTCAATTGGTTTTAGGTTAACTCGAGTCGTGAGTTTTGGCCCAGGCGATTAGCGAAGTCAAAGCGATAAACCGACCACTCACCTCGAGCGCGGCCGTCCAATTATCCAGCGATTTCCGGAAAAAAGAGCAGAGTTCCGCCCGCGATGAAACATCACGCGACAACGCATCGCCCCGAAACCCGTCTATCCCGATTCTTCAGCGACTTGCATACAATCGTAAATCAGCTAGAGTCTCGCCACCCCAATCTTAAAAGAGAGTTTCCCAATGAGCACCCGCAAACGCATTAACCGCCGCTCCTTTCTCAAAGGCACAGGCGTCGCCATGGCCCTTCCTTTCTTTGAAGCGATGGGCCCGATGAGTCGAGCAGCCGTGGGCGCCGCGTCCAAAACCAGCGGGGTCGGCTCCCCGATGCGAATGGTCTGCATCGGCAATCCGCTCGGATTGATGCCAGACAGCTTTTTCCCGAAAGGAGAAGGCCGCGACTACGAATTGTCCGAGTTGCTGCGACCGGTAGCGAAACACCGCGCCGACTTCACCGTCTTCTCAAACCTGGACCATGACGTGAGCGGCGGACACAGCGCGGTCCACGCCTTTCTAAGCGGGATCAAGGATCAGGACGCTTCCGATTGGCCAGAGGGCAATATTTCCGTGGATCAGCGAGCGGCCGAATTCGTCGGCGCGCGCACGCGGTTCTCTTCTCTGGTCATGAGCCCAGGCAGAGCCGAGGGAGACTTGAAGTGCGAACTCTCCTGGACGCGCAACGGCATTAATGTGCCGCCCGTGACGAAATCGCGCGATCTGTTTCGAGCCTTGTTCGTGCAGGACGATCCTTCGCTTCGAGCCAAACAGGCCAGCGCCTACGACATCAACGAAAGCATTCTCGACGCCGTAAATGGTCACGCGAAGCTGCTCAGCAAGGAACTGGGGAAAGCGGACCGCGAGAAGCTCGACGAATACCTGAACTCCGTGCGCGAGATCGAGAAGAAACTCGGCATGTCCCGCGAATGGCTCGACAAGCCGAAGCCGCCCGTCGACATCGACGAACCCACCGAAGGCGCATTCACGCATAGCCTGCCGATTTTCTACGACTTGATGGCCTTGGCGCTCGAAACCGATTCGACCCGCGTCGCGTCGCTAGGAATCCCCGGATCGATCGACACGGCCGACTTGGGGCTGAGCGGGAGCTACCACGGATTTTCGCATCACGGAAAAGCGGAAAAGCTGAGGCAAGGATTGTTCGTCATCGAGAAATTCCAGACGGAGCAATTGAGTCGCTTTTTGGATCGCCTCAAATCTATCAAGGAGCCCGATGGCCAATCGATGCTCGATCGGACGATGGTATTGCTCGGCAGCGGAATGGGCAACGGAAGCTCGCATTCCAACAAGAATCTTCCGGTCCTGCTTGCAGGCGGTGGCTTCAAACACGGCGAGCACAAACTGTATCCAAAAGAAAATCATCGACGCGTGCCGCTGTGCAATCTCTACGGATCGATGCTCCAGCGATTTGGTCTGGAAATCGACACCTTCAATAAAGGAACCGGCACGCTTACCGGATTGGAAATCGCGTAATGAATTTCCCATTAAAAACGCTTTTCATCGCGATCCCCGCAGCGTTCACCGCCTTATTATTCGGATCCGCGCGTGGCGAGGTTTCCTACGAAAACGAAATACGCCCGTTTCTGGATACGTATTGCATCAAATGCCACGGCCCGGACAAACAGAAAGGCGATCGGCGGTACGATACCTTGGATCTGGATTTTTCGGATGATGATACGCTGTGGCTCTGGCAAGACATAGCCGATCAGCTGAACCTCGGCGAAATGCCTCCGAGCAAAGAAGAACAGCCGACCGCATCCGAGCGCTTGACCGCGGTCGATTGGGTAACGGACCAACTGGAGGTCGCGTTCGACGCGCTCAACAGCACTAACAGGCAAACCGTTTTTCGCCGACTCAATCGACTTGAGTACGACCGAAGCGTGCGCGATCTGCTGAAACTGGAGTCAATACTCGCCGACCCAACCGAAACGTTTCCGCCGGACGAAACCGAAGAGAATTTCAACAACATCGGCTCCGCCCTGATCACTTCCGACTTTCTTCTGCAAGGCTACCTCGACGCGGCCGAAGCCTACATCGAGGCCGCGGCGATCGGCGGCGAGAAACCCGAAGTGAAACGCTATCGCTTCAACGCCCCTTTTTATCCGACAAAAAATCGTCACGACGGCAAGGACATGCCTGGAAAATTCCAGCATATCCGAAAGAACACTACAGATGAAGGCGGCTTCATGTGGTTCTCGAAACTCGAACAAGGTGTACCCAATGGCGGTTTCTATAATCTACGCTTCAAAGCTCAAGCGATCGACCGAGAGTATCCCTACGAAGAGTCTTATGTCGGCACACGCAAGAGCGAGCCGCTAAGGGTCGATGTCGTCGCGGGATCATCGGACTATGGCTACCTTGAAAACCGTACGTCTTCGGACCGGGAAATCGCCGGGTTCACAATCTCCGAGCGCCAGCCGGAATGGTACGAATCCCGCATTTGGCTGGACGCGGGCTATCAGCCGAGACTGACCTTTCCAAACGGGCCCAATCGAGTGAAGCCGCTCCGCAAAGAGCTAGTACTAAACTACCCGGAAAGCTTCCAGGAATTCATCAACGGCTACGTTACGCCCGCCGACAACATGTATCCCTACACGCTCGAAGAAACCGTCGCGAGACAAGTCGCTGCCGAAGCTAAACGGATCGCCACATTCGTGCCTGAAAAATTGGATACACAAGGAACTTCTCGAAAACTGAATACGCGCGACGGCTGGGCCGCTTTCTATCGCGGATACGATGGCCCGCGCATTCGCGTATTCGAGGTCGAGCTAGAAGGGCCGTTTTACGAGAGTTGGCCGAGCCCGAGCTATCGTGCCCTTTTCGGCGATTTCAAGCCTACCCTGGCCAACGCGGAAACGATCCTCAAGCGATTCGCGGAAAAGGCGTTTCGCAGACCCGTCGAAAAGCAGGAGCTCAAGATTCTAGCCAAACTCGTTCGATCGAAGCGCAAGGCTGGGATGGACGATCTCGCAGCGATCAAGGTCGGACTTCGCGCCGCCCTCTGCTCGCCAAGCTTCTTGTATTTACGCGAACCGGAAGGCCTATTGGACGACTACGCCATCGCTTCTAGGCTAAGCTATTTCTTGTGGTCTTCTCAACCCGACGATGAGTTGATGGAGCTTGCAAAACGAGGCGTCTTGGGCGATCCCGCAACGCTTCGCGGACAAGCGCGACGAATGCTCCAAGACGAGCGAGCGTGGGCGTTTACCGAGCAGTTTACGTCGCGCTGGCTTGAGCTGTACAAGATCGGTTCCATGCCCCCGAGCCCGAAAGCCTTCCACGCCTACTACGTCGACGGCCTTGAGGATTCGATGAAAACCGAGACGCGGCTTTTCTTCAAAAACGCGCTCGATGAAAATCTGCCAATCGACCACTTTCTCGATGCGGACTTCACCTTCGTAGACAGCGGCTTGGCCCGACTGTATGGAATATCTGGAGTCACCGGATCGGAGTTTCGCAAAGTCGCCTTGAACGACCGTTCGCGGCGAGGAGGTTTGCTCGGTCAAGCCAGCGTCTTGACAGCAAGCGCGAACGGCATCGACACTTCGCCAGTCATCCGCGGAATCTGGGTTCTGGAGAATATCCTGGGCGCTCCGCCGTCTCCTCCGCCACCCGATGTCGAGCCGCTCGAGCCGGATATACGAGGAGCCGTCACTATTCGCGATCAGCTGAAAAAGCATCGAACCGTGGAAACGTGCGCCGAGTGTCATCAAAAGATCGATCCGCTCGGCTTCGCGCTGGAGAATTACGATCCGATTGGTGGCTGGCGCGAACACTATCCGAGAAGCCGAGGGACAGCACCGACAGTCGATGCCTCGGGTCAACTGCCCAATGGACAAAGTTTCGAAAACGTCGCTGAATTGAAAACGATATTGTCCGACCGGATCGACCAGTTCTCTCGATGCCTAACGGAGAAGCTCCTCGCCTATTCAATGGGCCGCGTTATCGAAATTTCGGACCGTCCGGAGATTGATCGAATCGTCGCCGAACTCGACGAGCGCGGCAACGGATTGGAAGACCTGGTATTACTCGTCGTCGAAAGCGACGCGTTTCTGACGAAGTAGAGATATCCACGCCGCGTGCGCGACATAGCTACACCGGAAACCGGTGTGGGAATTTGGTAGGGAGGACCTAATACACGCCACACTCCGGCGCCAAACAACTTGATATTCCGTATCGAAGCGTTACGTTGAACTGATCTCAATCTCTCGTTAAATGGAACTGCCTTTCTCTAGTTTTCGCTTCGATGACCTGTTCAATCGACTCGATCACTATAGCAGGTTCAGCCTTCGAGCGGATGCCCTCTCCGGATTGACCGTCGCGGTGATGGGAGTACCCCAAGCCATGGCCTATGCCCTCATCGCCGGGCTGCCTCCGGTTTGGGGTTTGTACACAGCCATGGTCACCTGCGTCGTCTCCGCCGCGCTCGGCAGTTCGAGCCACTTGGTGACTGGCCCGACGAACGCGATTTGCATGGTGATCCTCAGTCTTACCGCGCATCTTCCCGAAAAATACGGCTATAGCCTTCTGGAAATCGTCCTCCTTCTCACCTTTCTTACGGGCGCAATTCAATTCCTATTTGGCATCCTCCGTTTGGGCGGAATCATTCGTTACGTATCGCACTCGGTTGTCGTCGGATTCACCGCCGGGGCGGGCGTGCTCATCGCCGCCAACCAGTTGAAGAATCTTCTCGGTATCCACTTCGAGGAACGTCCAGAGCATTTCTACGAAGTATTGAAATTAACGATACTCGAGCTTCCGCATTCCAATTACTATGCGCTGATTCTTGGCCTCGCGACCGCTCTCTGCGTCGTTTTCCTGCCCAAAGTTAACGCTCGCTTGCCGGGTGCGCTCATCGGCATCGTGGTCTCCGGCGGCATCGCCTATTTTCTTGGTTGGCACCTACCGGAAATGGGGGCGAACAAAGTCGAAATCGTGAAGGACATCGAGCCGATCGCCGCGACGCTCAACCTTTTTCACTTTCCCCAACTCATCGCCCCACCCCCATTCGAGCTAACCCGCGAGTTGGGAGTTGGCGCCATCGCGCTGGCGATACTGGGGCTGATCGAAGCCGCTTCCATCGCTCGAGCGGTCGCCGCCCAATCCGGGCAGCGATTGGATTTCAACCGCGAGTTCGTCGGCCAGGGCGCCGGCAATATCGTCGGATCTTTCTTTTCCTGTTTCGCTGGTTCGGGCTCTTTCACCCGCACGGCTGTTTGCTACAAGTCCGGAGGAAAAACGCGGATGTCCGCAGTATTCTCCGCGCTGTGGACCGCTACCACCATCCTCCTATTCGCTCCGATCGCCAACTACATTCCCAAGGCCAGCCTAGCGGGTATACTGATCATCGTCGCCTACTCAATGATCGATAAACGCCGACTCGTCATCACCTGGAAATCTGGCAAGCACTCACGCATGGTTCTTTTTGGCACGCTCATATCGACGTTGATACTGCCATTGGAATACGCGGTTTTCGTAGGCGTCTTCCTCTCCATCGTACTGCTATTGCGAGTAACCGGCCACACCGATCTCACCCAACTCGTGCAACGTCCGGATAGCGGCTTCGACGAGATTCCGTTCAGCCGCGCGCCGCAATCGGAGGTGGTCACGGTCAACATGGAGGGCGATCTCTATTTCGCCGCCGCCGAAGACCTCGACTACGAGCTGCTCAAATGCCTTACCCCAAAAACCCGCGTCGTCATCCTGCGCATGAAACGGCTCCGAGCCGTCGGCAGCACCGCGATGGCGATCCTCGAGCATTTCGACGAGATTCTAAAATCGAAGAATATGCACCTGGTCGTCTGTGGCATCGAGGAGAGTTTGAAAGACGTCATGACCGGCTCGGGATTGCGCAGGCAAATCGGCGAGCAAAATCTCTTCTATGCGGACAACAAGCTTTTTCAATCGACCGAACTATCTCTCGCCCGAGCCTGGAGTATCGTCGAGATGGAGCGTCGCCGCAACCAAGCCGCGAGCAAGAGCCCAATAAATCTGGATACGAGCATCACCGTCGAATCTATATTGTCGCGGCGGATACTCCGATTCGGAAATCAGCACCAGATCCGCGAGGCGGTTTGGCTAATCTCTGAAATGATGAAGCACATCAAGAAAAAGAACGCTCAACCGCTATTCCTCCAAAACACGGAAGGAAAGCTCGATTCGGAACTCACTCTTTCTGTCGTGCTTAAAACTCTGGGACAAAATTTGCGCAACGAAGAACTGGATGCACTCAGTGACGAGAAGCTCGGCAAAAAACTGCGTGAAGAATTCAGAATTCGAATAAACACGATCGCAAGAAAAGACCTTCCGAAGATAGAGAAGAGCACGCGCCTCGAAACCGCCGTTTGTCTCTTGCGAGAACATGATTCGCACACCCTGCCCGTCTGCGACGAAGATGGACGTCTAATCGGCATGATCGCTCCGATCGACTTGCTCAAAGGCCTAGGCGAAGCTCTCGACTTCAATCCCGAGAAGGAGATGCCGAATGCGTGAGGGAAAAACAAAGGTAAGGAGGAATGTAATTCATGCCTGACACGCTAGCCAGAGACTTGATGACGAAGCGCTTCTTGCGCATCAGCACCGCGCATACTCTGCGCGAGACGATGGGCATCATCCTCTATGGAGAGCAAAAGAAGCATGACGCAGGAGCAATCGCCGTCATCGATCAGGAAGGCGACTTCGCCGGAATTATCACTCCGCAAAATGTCGTATTGGGACTTCTCAATGATTGGACGCCCGGAAAAGATGACCCGCAAAAGGATGCCTTTCTCAAGTCGACTGAAACTCACCTTAGCAAAACCATTCAAGACATACTCCCGCCGAAACAGCCAAGTGTCGCGCCGGACGCCACACTTGCCCGACTCATCAAATTGGCAGGAGAATCCGAATACGAATGCATACCCGTCATCGACGAAGGTCGCGTTGAAGGACTCGTCTACCAGACCGACATTTTTAAAGCCGCCGCCGGTGTCGCTCTAAACCCGGAGACGGACGGAATCGGATGAGGGAGGCTGGTAGTCGATCCCTACCTTGAGTCCTCCCTACTATGACTCATCTACTCCTGCGATTTCTTGAGCGCTTCGAGGAATTCCAGGGTGGTCCAGGCGCTTTTCTCGGAGCGCTTGATGATCGCGCCGTTCTCGTCGATCAACACGGTCGCAAGACTGTGCATGATCGTATCCACATTATCCATAGAGGTAACTCCAAAGCTTCTAACTAGATCTCGCACGGCAGACTTCGGGCCGGTCACGAAATGGTAGTTGCTCCCGTCGATCCCGTAGGCATCGGCGTAATTGCGAAGAATGCCGGGCGTGTCGAACTCGGGGTCCAAGGTGATCGAGACAAACGACGCGTCCAGTCCAGACTCTTTCACCATAAGCTGGAGTTGAGCCATCTTGGAAGTCGACAACGGGCACATCTGAGCGTCCGTGCAACGAGTGAAAATGAAGTTCAGGAAAAACGGCTTTCCCTTCAGCCGATCGCTAGTCACGGTTTTGCCGAATTGATCGAGCAAGGCGAAATCCGGCGATTGGTCGCCTTCTCCGTAGTAACGCCCGGAGTCCAGTTCCTTCGCTTGCTTTTGCAGCCGGTCGTTGAATTTCTCCAAATCCTTGGCGGCCTCCTCATCGATCGGCCAAATCTTGACCAGCGCGAAACCGCCCTCCCCGTCCCGGATCAGACGGGCGCGGATCTTCTGCCCAGGCTTCGCGTTTTTCATGTCCCCTGGCGCCACCTTGAAACGCATCGTCATCGCGGGCATGTACCCGGCGATTTCCTCGTGGCGCACTTCGAGCAATCCCTCGTCTTGCAGCACGCTCAGGATCTCGCCGACCAGAGGGTATCCTTCCCCGCTGTCATCTTCTTGACTTTCATTCTTCTGGCTACATCCCAGTAGCCCTGCCATCAATAGGACTGCTAGCGCTTGCTTCACCCGGGCATTCATCAGACTAATAATTCTAGATTCGCTCATCATAAACTCGAAACCGTATAAACATTCGCTAGTCCACTATTGCAATAAACTTTCCGATGTCCTCCGAATCACATGATCCTCAGAAGAGCGAGCACAAGCCATTCCTGTTTTGGTTTGGGCTGGGATCGCTGATCTGGATCACATTTTTGCTCTACGCAGGAGGGTTCACGACGAGCATTCGGGCCGGAATGGCGTTTCTTGACTGGCCGCTTTCGAACGGATCGATCAACCCGGAAGGCTGGCTCGTGAATGACGACATGATGGCGGAGCACAGCCATCGGCTTCTCGGCATGGTCATGGGGCTGCTTTCGATCGGGCTCTGCATCTCCGCATTGGCGACTGGAGCCAATCGCCAGATTCGCAGATTGAGCGTCGCTCTGGTGGCGCTAGTGATCACGCAAGGGCTCGTGGGTGGCTTGAGAGTGAAGCTCGACGCGCTCAACCTCAATATCGACCACAATCTCTACGCCCAGACCTTCGCCGTGCTGCACGGCACGCTGGCCCAGATTTTCCTCTGCACGCTGGTTGCGTTCGTGGTGATGAACAGCCGCTCCTGGAACGATCGGGACGCCGGCTTCAAGGATACCCCCGACCGTCGACTGGGTTCGATCGGGCTAGCCGCCTGCGCCACGATTGTACTACAACTAGTCATCGGGGCCGTCATGCGTCATAGCTACGCCGGTTTGGCTATCCCAACGTTTCCGCTCACGCCCTACGGCACGCTCGTCCCGCCTGCGTTCGATTTCCAGGTCGCTATCCATTTCGCCCATCGCGTCGGTGGAGTCGTTGTAACAATCGCGATTCTCATCTACGTCACGAAAATCTGGAAGGACTCGATTTCCAGACAGGCGATCGGCAAATCCGCTTTCGCTCTCGTCGCCCTTCTCGCCTTCCAGATCTATCTCGGGGCGCTCGTGATTTGGACGGTTCGAAATCCGCACGTCGCCACACTACACATGCTCAACGGGGCCTTCCTTCTTTCGATTTGCTGGATGATGACACTGCGGAGCTTGAAATTTCGTCTCGATCCCGCCCTCTTGTCTAGGAGGGTTCAGAATACGAGTCAGGAGCCATGCGACTTGAAGAGCGCCGCCCAAGCATGAGCATCAAGCAAACAAAAAGCATTTCATCGCCCGGCGAGCTGATGGACCAGAGCCGCAAGGGCATCGCCTGGGCGGGCTACTACGAGCTGACCAAACCACGGCTCAGCCTTTTGTCGGTCATCACCGCCCTGGTCGGTTACCTCGCCGCGCTTCCCGCTCGGGATTTTTCTCTGCTCTTTCACTTTCTTTTAGGCACAGCCATCTGCGCGGGAGGAGCGGCCGCGCTCAATCAATGGCTCGAGCGCGATGCGGACGCGATCATGGAACGGACTTCGAACCGGCCCTTGCCCGCTCAGCAGGTCACCCCTCAAAACGCGTTGATCTTCGGGCTCGTCCTATCGATTCTCGGAACGGTCCAGCTCTACTTCGGGGCCAATCCGCTCGCCGGCATTCTCGGGGCCGTGACGATATTGAGCTATATTCTCATCTACACTCCGATGAAGAAGATGACGCGCTGGGCAACCGAGGTCGGCGCCGTACCGGGAGCAATCCCGCCGCTGATCGGCTGGGCCGCGGCGGAAGGCGGCATCTCGACGCTCGGCTGGATTCTCTTTGCGATCCTCGTATTCTGGCAAATCCCCCACTTCATGGCGATCGCCTGGATGTATCGCGACGACTATGAAAAAGGCGGATTTCCGATGCTTTCCGTGATCGACAAAGACGGTCGCCGCGTCGCCCGCTGGGCAGTCGTCAACACGCTTGT
>JAJFLS010000712.1 GCA_021772595.1 Opitutales bacterium | reverse complement strand
ATGCTGTATTCGTTGAAGCATGCTCGTCTCACTTACGCAAGAGCAAATATTGCCAGCCTTTGGCAAAGAGAGAGGCATCTCCCGCACCGGAACCTACTCGAAAGTGCTCAACAACACTGAAACCGGACAAGCAGACATCCTCACACGGGCCAACGTTTTTTCAGGCATGCTAAGAAGCCGTTCACTTTGGTGCGATCCCTTTTGTTCGACCGCAAATCGAAATGAAGATTTAGGAGATGCTTTTACTCACACATCTAAACACTCAACTCGCCCCACCCACCGATCTCGACCAGGATACTCTTGAAGCGGCCCTCTACCGAGGAATGATCCGAAAAAAACAACGGAAAAAGAATCTAAAAGGGACAGTACTTAAGAATCTAAAAGGGACAGTACTTAACTTTTGACTTCAATATGAAAAGCGCCCTCGACGCACCCGGGTTCTCTCCTTCGCGCAGGCGCTTGAGGCAACGGCTCACCCCAGCGCCGGAACCCATATTCAACCGCTCGCTTATCCATGCGATCCTGCAGCCTAGCTCCCGTCTCATGAAAGCGCATACAGCCACTTTCCACGAAGCCGACTTGGCCTCCGACTCCGCGTCCTCGAAACTCTTCCCCAACGCCTTCAGGCAGGCCGAAAGCCGCGACTCCCAGACAATCTCCTTCGCCTCCGCATCGGCGCCGCCTTCCAAAACGCGGCGAGCCGTCTCCCTCTTGCCATCCTCCAACAAAGCCGACTTAAACTCTTTAGAACCGTGCGCCCAGCCTCGACTCATTCGATCGAACAGCATCGTCTTCTGGCGCGGCTCGTCCTCGACCAGCCAGGAAAGGTATTCGCGATACTTCCTCCGGCCAACCGGTCCGTCCCTCAGCCCGCCGCAAGCATCGAGCGCGACACCAAATTCGAGGCACGACGGACGGCCCCGCTTCCCCTCGGCCAGCCAACGATAGCTCGAATGGCGATAGCGTCCGAGAGTGCCGACCCCGACGATTCCCGCCCGGACCGGGTTGAGGTGGATATAATGGCAAAGCCATGTGAGGCGCTCGGCGTCCTCGACCAGGATGCTCTTGAAGCGGCCCTGGAACAAATGGCCATTCTCCTTGCGGAAGCGGTTGTAGCGCATCCCGAACGTGCCCTGCAGCCAACGCATGCCGGCGCTCAGGTTGCCTTCCGGCGTCTCCAGCGCCAAGTGGAAGTGGTTGCCCATCACACAGTACGCGTGGAGAATCCAGCCGTACTCCTCGCACGCCTCGAAAAGACACTTCTCGAACGCCGCCTTGGACGCGTCGTCCTCGAAGATCCACGAACGGTAGTTCCCGCGGTTGATCACATGGTACATCGCTCCCGCATATTCGAATCTAAGAGGCCTAGGCACACGCAGAAGATAGGAACATAAACGAATATATCAAATTTTAAGTACTGACCCTTTTTATCACCCTAGGAGCTTGGAATAGCCTGAAACAGGAGTCAGGCGGCAGAAGACAGAAATCAGTAAGAAACCTCGTTCCAGCTAGGCGAGAACCGGGCCCTGCGACGACTGCCCCTCGCAACGATCGAGCTGAGCTTCCTCATCCTTCACTTCCCCTCCGCCTGCCAGCGTTTCATCAGAGCGATATTCGACTTGAGAATCGCAGCGTTCTCCGGGCTTTGCTTCCGGATCTTCTTCAAAGGACCCTCCATATCGCTATCGTACATAGATTCGGGTTCCGGAAAGCGACCCTGGTCATCGGAGTCCTCGACCCACTGCTCGAGCAAGGCTCGAAATTCGAGGAGCCGGACTCGATAAACTGAATCAGCCGCCAAATTCCGGATTTCCCATGGGTCCGCACTCAGATCGTAGAGTTCCTCCTCCGGCCTCGTTTCGGCCATTTGAAGCGACTGAACTGCGTTCAGCTCTCCGGCGGCATACAACTCTCGCAGTACGGGCATAAAAGGCTTGGAATCCTTGTAGAGCGACGGCTGCAGGTAAGGCCGCTGCGGATGAAAATTGCGGATGTATTTGAAATCGCCCTTTCGGATACTTCGAATTCGGTCGACCGTTTCGTCGCAGCGGTCTCTCGCCGAAACCACGTAATCACGCGGACTCGCATTCGCCCCGAAAAGCGGCCGGCCTTGCATCGTATCTGGTATCTCAATACCAGCGAGTTGTAGAGAAGTCGCTCCAATGTCGATATGAGCGATCAATTCGTCGCGGATCCCGGCCTCCGGCAACAAGCCCGGACCCCAAACCACGAAAGGAATAAGCAAGCCTTCTTCATACAAGAACTGCTTGCCGCGGGCGTGGCTGATTCCGTGATCGGTTAGGAAAAAGACGATCGTATTTTCAAGGAGACCGTCTGCCTTCAGGCGATCCAGTATGCGGCCCACTTCAATGTCCGTATAGTTTACGGAATTCAGGTACTGGGCCCAATCCTCACGAATCACAGGGTGCTCCGGATAATACGGCGGAAGCGTCACCTGGTCTGCCGTAATCAATTCCGGCGAATCGCCTTCCAGTTCCTTATACCATTTCTCGATATTGCGCCACTTGCCTCCACGCGTTTGAAACTGTGCGAAGAAAGGCTGTCCCTCTGCTCGGCCCGACCAATCCCTCCCTTGATATAAGTCGTCCCGACTAAAGACGAAGTTGTAGTCCTCTTTGCCCCAAGTCCCACCGCTGGCGCCGCCATTGCTCGTATAATAGCCCGCGTCCCGAAAATATTCCGGTATCGTTTTCATTCCCTTCGGTAAATGGATTTTCTCCACCCCGCGGGAACTACGGTGGTGATGCCCACCTATTGAGGTCTGATACATGCCGGTGATCATCGACGTCCGAAACGTCGAGCACACCGGCGCCGTGGCATAAGCCTTGGTAAAGCTAACACCTTCCCTCGCCAAGCGATCCACATGCGGCGTGTTCACCAAGGATCCTCCTTGGTACCCAAAATGCGATGACATATCATCCACCAAAATCCAGACGATATTGGGACGAGCAGCTGAACAAACCAAGCCACCGAAAAGCAGCGTTAACGTTAGCAAAAGTCGTTTTAAAATATCCATAATAATACAAATAGCAGGTTTCACGCGAAAATTAATGTATTGAATAGAAAGCAAAGGAACTTGGACTTTAGTCCGAGGCTGTGGAATAGCAAGAACCGCATACACCCTTTATTATGCGTACCCATTACTGGATACAAAAACCTCCTCAACGACGCAAAAAACAGGACGGCCTAAGGCCGCCCTGCTCGTAAAGTGAAAGCTGAATCGAAGAAAAGCCCTAGAAGCGCAGCTTAGCCGATGCGATGAAGAGGCGCGGCTCGTTGTACTTGAACACGCGAGACACACCGTCGGAGCTGGCTCTAATGGCCTGGATCGTATCCGATTCGAAAAGATTGCGCACGTTGAGCTGATAGGTCACGCGCAGCTTCTCCCCGCCGAAGCCGAACAGACCTTTGCCCTTTTCAGGCGAGTAGCTGAGGAAACTGTCGAAGAGGATAGAATCGTCCCCATTGATCGGCGAGGATAAGTCGGAGACCTCTCTTTCGTCAGACGTTCCTGCGTTGATGAGTTTAGTGGAGTAGCCGATGGCCGCCGCGCCACGGTAACGGGCGGAGAGACCGAGAGATACTCCCTTGAATTTGCCCTCGCTGAATTTGTAACGACTGCTCGCATTGAGACGCCAGTCCGGCAACGATTGGACCGCCTGACCATCGGAAGACCGGTAGAACTCGATTCCTTGAGCCACCACAATGGAGTCATAGAGCGACTTAAGAGTATCCCCGGTATTCGGATCAACCGCGCTCTCCCATTTGGTGCCGGAGTCGTCAAAGGAGAGGCTCGACCAGACCGGCTCGCGCAGGCTGACCCATTGGCTCCAGTTCTTCGCCACATTAGTGGTAACGGTTTCGGTCTTGGCCCCGCTGAGACGGAAGGTGAAACCACCATTGTCATAAACCAACGAATACTCTTCGCCTTTGGCTACCGTATCGCCGACCACGCCGTATTGGTTGGCGTTGTGGGTAACGAAAATCGGCATGTCCTGATTCTGAGCCAAGGCGCTGTAAGTTTCCTCCCCGTAGAACTCATTATACGTGCGATTGACCGCCCGCTCGAAATCGACGAAACCATTCCTAGCTGCGGCGAACGTATTGGAGAGCTTCACTCCGTTGTCAGCATTCTCGAATACATTAACTTCGAAACTCACCCGAGCGCTGTCCATCTGAAACAACGACAACCGCAGACCATAGTCTTGACCGGAACCGGAGTTGCCAGGCAAACGCTCATCGTTGAGCGGATTGAGGCTCGAGATCTGCGGATTGAAAGTCTCCGACTCATACCAATAAAGCGCAAGCGGGCTTGCCTGGTTTCCAAAGAAGCCCAAGGGTTTGAGGATAACGCTTTTTGCTGCAGTGCTGCCCGATTCGGTCGCGCTCCAGTCGCCGAACGTGCGGTCGCGGAAAGGAACCCGAGCTCCGTTCGCGCCTTTGCCGGGTTCGTCTGTCGAATAGCCTTTGATCCTGAGGTCGTCGTCACGCACGCCATAGCTGAGGATTAGGTTGTCATCAAACAGACGTCCCATCCAATTCAGGGTATTGCTCTCGACTCCGATGACCTCACCAATCGGAGCGCGCTGCGGACCGTATCCATCGTCCAATGCCACAGTAAAGGTCTCGCCCGTTTCCGGATGGACCAATTCAACCGGCTCGAAGAAGTTGCCGAATGAATTCACGACTGGATTCGCCTCGTCGATGTATTGACGGAAGACGAAACCACGCTCATGTCGCACGGCCCATGGCCCACCATTGGACTCCTGAGCATTGCTAGGCATAAACGAAAGATTCGGCGTGATGATTTTGGCGAAATAGTCCTCGGCTTCGGAACGGGACTCTCGGTCCTGGTAAAGCGCCCCTAAGCTATGCGTGCCTAGCCACTGGGCGAGCTTAGACTCGCTATGCTGCCTGAAGTCCAGCTCGTAGGAAAGACTAGCCCGAAACTCCTCGTCGTCCCATTCGCGCAGACCCTCGTTTGGGATGCCTTCGAAATAGGGTTTGCCGAAATTCGGATTAAGCGCGTCGCTAAGAGGAAGGAACTGGTTGCCATCGGCAAAGATGCGGAAGTCGCCACCGCGAAAATAGCCTACGGTATCTTGGACAACTTCTTCGGAGTTATAAGCGACCTCCATAAAAAGATTTTCCGTGAACTGCTGTTCCAAGAAAACGGATACGACCTCATTTTCATGCTTCTGCATGAACGTGTCGCCTTCCCAATTGCGATCGACTGGATAGAAGCCGCTATCCTCAAGCGGCAGGCTGTAGCGGAAGCGGTCGAGTACGTTCACACCGTAAGACGGCACTCTGTCCGGAGTCTGCACCTCGGCCCAACCGAACGTTCCGTTGATGACCGAGAGCGAGCTATCGTTTCCATTGGGAGTCACGAAATAAGTAGAGCGATTACGATCGTCCTTAAGGTATTCGGGAAGAGGATTAGCGAAGGCCGTCTTATTGCCATTCCGCGTCCCCGTATTGTCGAAGGCTTGACCCGCAGCTAAGTCGAGAAAGGGCGAAGCCTGGTCGAAGACAACCTTTGTAGGAGCTTTCGCATTGCGGATGTCAACAGATTCGTAATGGACCCGCAAGGTAGTCTTGTCATATTCGAAGGCGGCGAAAGGCTTGATGGTCGTCGTGAGGTAAAGCCGATCATCCTCAAAACTGTTAGGCTTGCGACTGGTCTCGTCGTCGCGATGAAGCACGCCTACCCGGACAGCCAACGCATTTTCGACCAGGACCTTGTTGAAATCGAGTTCGGCGCTGAATGAGCCTTCGGAATCCCCTCGAATGAAAATCTCATTGCTGTCGCTAAACTGAGCCCGTTTGAGCTGCGTGGAAAGCATTCCGCCGGCATTGCCTAGGCCGAAAAGAATTGCGTTTGGGCCGCTCACGATCTCGACTCGATCGGTATTGTAACCTTCCATACGCGAACGGGTGTTGAAGAAATTTCGCATGCCGCTGGCGCTGCGAGCATCGCCGAGGCCGCGGATACGGCCGTAGTTGCCGGAACCCGTGCTGAAGCGCGCGTTATTGGCATCGGTAAATTCTTCGCCGTTCTCAACGTTAGCTGTGTAGACAAGCGCATCCTGCACATTGTCCAAGGCCCAGTCATCAAGGAATTCCTCGGTGAGGACCTCGATTTGAGCGGCCACGTTATCGAGATCAGTCTTCAGACGCCCACCGCTGAGAGTCTCCGTCGCACGATAACCGTCATCGCTCGATGCATCTACAGTAAACGGGCTCAGCTCGAAAACTTCCTCTTCCGAGTCGCCTTGAGCAGAGATATTCGAGGTGCTCGTCAAAGCAAGCGCAAGCAGCCCTTTGAACAGGCCGCCGATTGTCTTTTTCTTTTGATGTTCTAAATCTAAATTCATTTGGGTTTGTATAATTGCTTCTTGTCGTTGTTGGTATTCAGAGCGCTCCGGGTCATTACCTCCTTTCTCCGCTCGTTTCATAATTGCGAATGCTCTACCTCCGCTAACCGGGACGGCCTCTAGTGGGGTGCCCACC
>JAJFLS010000711.1 GCA_021772595.1 Opitutales bacterium | reverse complement strand
CGCTGGGATCGCGCCGCATGACTCCTTGTTCGGGGCCCAGGCCTTCTGCTTCGGATAGATTGAAAGCGACCTCCGGATTGCGACCGCAAGAGACGATCAGAACACATATGAATGCTAAAATAAGAGCGTTTCTTTTCATCTTACCTGGATTGCTTGGCCAGTCGATTTCGGGTGGTTTAATTCGTCACGGCAGAGCGTTGCGAATCTGGTCGATGGATACGCCGAGCGTTTTTAGAGCAATGGCATCCAGCGCTTCTTCGGATCCGGTTAAGTGAATGGTGTTCTGAATGTGTCTGATGCTTTCGCCGGGCTTTAATGCGGCGGCTGGCGACGATGTTTCAAGTTCATAAAAAGGCCCCAGCGGGTCTAGACCCGGCCCGGGAGAACCATCGTTGTAGGCGTTGATCACGTCACCATCGAAGGGTCGCTTTTGCATCTCCCACATAGAGTTCACATAGCCCTCGTGCTGTTCCGGTATATTGTAATACACCAGGTTCAGAACGTTTCCATTCGCATCGTAACTACCGGCAATGCCCTTCGAACGCGAAGGGCTGACCCCAATCTTGCTGCGCAGGGTTCCGTCTCCCTTAAAGAAAAGAGCCTGATCCTTTACTACAAGGTATTCGGGCGGCGCTTTGCCGAAATAGGCGTCATTGACGAGCGGACCCAGTTGAGCTTCCGGACCCGGTTTAAATGGAATAACCACCGTAGTCTGGGGCGAAGGCTTATACATCCCGAGTAGCCAGATTGACAGCATGCCGGTTTGCCTGGTCCACGCTTGGCTGCCCCGATTTTTCAGACTGTTTTCCGTTTCGTGAGCAACGAATTTCATGTCTTCCGGGAGTTCGAAATCGAGTAGCTCAGAGATTGCCCCCTCATCGATTAATTTAACCGTTCGCTCTATGCCCACCGAAAACGGCGTGCCGCTATGGTTGATCAGTTCGCACTCGTGGGAAAAAGCTGCCGTGTCCTTGGTCTTGTTGGTCAGGCGGAACGCAAGCGTGTCAATGGATGGAGGCGTATTCCAGTTTTCGAACTCAAACGCTTCGCCCGGTTTGAAAAAGATGGCGAATTGCCCCCCTTCCGGACCCAACCAGAAGCGCTCCTCGCCACCGAAAATGTAGATATGCTCCTCCAGAGTGCCTTTGCGTTCCGCTTCCGGAAGAATACCCTTCTCGATGACCTCATAGTTCAGCCAACCAAAACTGGCATTACTGCGTACATCGGTCGTGCTCGTCATCACGCGGCCCTGGTACTGCGGTACGACTGCCACGCGACGATCTCCGGATTCAAGGACAATTACGTCGGTGTGCCGTTTTAGAAAGACAAGGTCTTGCTCGAAAGAGCGTGGCTCGTTTGCGACGCTCCCCGATTTCCCGCAACCGGCTAAGAGTCCTAAGCCTATTAAAAAAACAAGGATGCGAGTTACGTTCACTGATTTTAGGGGTTTCAACCAATCGGCTCTTTAAAGAGGAAGAGGACGGGCTGCTTATCAGGGGCTTATTCAGCATGCGAAAATACGGCAATCATTTTCCTCGCGGCGCTTTGCCCACATGCCAGGTCCACCTGAAGGTCACTGCCACTTCTTAATGTACCTTCAGCTCCGCCTCAATAGTTGTCGCCCTGCGGGCTCGGAACTGCATTCCTAATTCTTACTTTAGCATGCCGTCCCTCAGGGGATGTTCTACGAACTTCTTGGACAATGGCTTTCATTGCATCCATCCGTCACAACACCTTCAGATCCTTAAGGATACACGAACCGTTCGATTACGAAATCTCGACCACCGAGGAGAAATATCAAAAGCCAAACCCGATTCCTCGGATCCTTGTATGGAAAACGCGGCTCGACAACGAACCCCAATTAACAGTTACCGAAATCGCCAAGGATCTGAAAATTTCTCGAGTTAGAGTCAGTCAGTTGCTCGAAATCGCTGACCTAGACAAAGCCATCCTCGATCACCTCAAAACTAAACGCCAACTCGACTTCAGCGTCAGTCAATTTCGCAAACTAAGTCGTCTTTTACCCGATCAGCAGACTCAGCATTTTCAGACTCTCCTGGATTCGCTTTGCTCACATTAGAGTCCTGATCAAGTTTGTGAAGATATCTCAATACCCCTTTCGCAAAGAGCATTCCAATCTTCTCAACTATTTCAGCCTCCGAATCCACGTCGCATACAATGCGACAGAAGTTAAACAAGCGTTTCGCAAAATTCTTGTGAGTCCAATTGTGAGTCTGTGTTCAGGCACCATCAAATCGTGTTTGATTAACAGTCCCTTACAGAATCGTCCGTAAGGTTCGACGGAGCGAAGCGGAGATGGGGCATGCAGCGCATGGGTCCGCAGGACTTGGGCAACGCTCAACCATTCCTTTCGCCCTTTTTCGATTTTGATTCCATCGGACAATCTATTCAAGCGTTGCCGCAATGGGATCAGAGGCCAATTGCAGATGCGATCGTCCCGCAGACGCTAGCCCTCCCCGATATCGACCAAGGCCCTTCCGACAACAAGGAAGAGCGACAGTGGGACCAAACGCCTCGCTACTGGAGCGATACCGCTCTGGGACAATGGGCAATCGAAGCGAATCGCTGGGATGGCATCGATCCCATCCCGCCAGACGAAGAACCCGTATTCTACGCAGACTAGCTCGCCGGATCCAAGATCCCAGCGGGACAGCATTGTAGCGGTCGGCCCCAGGCATTCTTCAACAAATAGGCAGATACAACAGGTCATTTTCGCGAAATCAACGGTTGCCAGCCATAGAAATCGACCAACGGTACCGATAAAGCCTTGTGATCCACACCAACCCACGGAATTTCTAACTTGATAGGGCGAAATCAACCCTTCACCCTACTCCCCGAATCAAATCGGAACAATTGAATTTCCTATCAACAAGCCTGTTCTACTCTTGTTCAGAACGCATTCTAAAAATACTCAGATGTTATGTCCCGGTGGCCCTCGAGAACACGTACTATTTCAATTCCCCTGTCCGCTAGCCTATAATAGATCAGAAACGAGCTCCTCCAAGCTGATTTCACTACGGGAAAACACAGAACATTTGCCGCAAGTTCCTTTCTTGGCCGGCCAAGCCCAGGACTTCGCGCCAATAGAAGAAACTGATTCCCGATCAAATCCAGCACGCGGTCAGCAGCTTCAGAATCATCGTCGGCAATGAATTCCCAAATACTGAAAAGATCTTGGTCGGCGAGCGGGGAAAGTCGAATCTCAGGACTCGGCATCGCGTTCCTCGGATCGTTTTCGCGCCTCACGCTTTATATCTTCGATAGAACGACTAGAGAATTCGCCACGATCAAGTTGATCAATGCCAGCCTGTACATCCTTCTTCAGCTTTTCGAGTTTCAGCCTCATGAGGCTTTGATATTCTTCTTCCGAAGTAAGCACTGCCCAAGGCCTGCCATGCTTAGTTATGGCAACCGGAGCCTTCTGAGCCCGATCCATTAGCTGACCAAGAGTCTGCTTCGCCTTCTGCGCGGTTATTTCATCCATTTCAGCCATTATGGATATAAAAGCCAGAATGTACACTTCGAAATTAGGCCCTGATGTACTGAGCCGTGCCAATCGGTCCAAGGGAGCGTTTTTTGCTCTAGAAATCGGTATCGCCATGAAGAAATCCGCGGTAATCGTATTAGGCAGAGATTGAATAGGCTACGCGGCGGGCCGGGACCAGTCGTCCATGCGTCGTTCTGCGAACTATGCAGGACCTGGTCGTCAAAACCAAGCCTGGCACTCCCCGAATCAAATCGGAACAATTGAATTTCCTATCAACACCTACTCGCAATAGTGGACGATCAACGCGTTGATCGCCTGTCTAACGTGATCTGGTAGGTTTTGCCAAGAATCGACTATTCGGGCCAGATCAGGACTGTTCGCGTCTAATTTTTGTGAGTCTATTTGTGAGTCCGCTACATTCTCTTCACCATATCTACTTTGGTTACCAATGACTTGCGAATCCGGTCCGCAAGGTTCGACGGAAGCCGCGAAGCGGAGAAGGGACCTGCGCAGCATGGGTCCGAAGGACTTGGGCAGCGCCCAACCAATCCTTTCGCCCCTCCAAACCTGATAGACCCAAAAAGATATTTGGCAAAAAACCTGAAACGATCGCAATGAACATGTCGCCTATCTAACAGCATCGAGTCAGTTCAAAGCCGGCTCCCTCATTCTCGGATTGATCACCAAAGCCGATCACAAATTCGCATTGCATCCTAGATGCACTGGCGTCCCGTAAAGGATTGGTTCGCTACGCTCAGGACTCCGTCCCAACACTTCGCGTTGCCCTTCTCCGGTCGCTGCGCTCCTTCCGTCGAACCTCCAGGTTCTCATCCTGTACGGGCCTATCCCAAATCCTGCCGGATTTGGCGTCCCGTAAAGGATTCGAACCTCTGTTTCATGGATGAAATCCATGCGTCCTAAACCTGACTAGACGAACGGGACCACGGCAAAGAGCCGCAAAACGTAGAAATTATGATCCCGCACGCAAGGCTTTTCAAGGACCCTCCACCCCGCGAAACAGCCATCTTGAAACAATCAATTGCCCACGAAGTTCACAAAGCTACACGAAGGTTTTCTCTTCGTGTACCTCAGTGTCCTTCGTGGGACAATCAATCCCCGGCCCATCTTCCCGCAAAAAAACCGCTTACCTTTCAGTAGCGGTCTTTTGTCTAAACTGGTACCCCGTAGGGGATTGGTTCGGCTGCGCCAAATCGCTGCGCGACCCTGCTTCGCAGGTCCCTTCTCCGCTTCGCTCCGTCGAACCAGCCGTGGAGAGGCGACAGGGGTTCAAATCCCGGAACCATTGTTACCCAAAATAACCGCTTACCTTTCAGTAGCGGTCTTTTGTCTAAACTGGTACCCCGTAGGGGATTCGAACCCCTGTCGCATGGATGAAAACCATGTGTCCTAGGCCTGGCTAGACGAACGGGGCGTCAGTTAAGAGCCGGAGAACGTAGAAATCCTGTTCCCTCATGCAAGGCTTTTTTTAGAAAAAGCAGCGCTCCCAAAAACGCGCCCCTCCGGCGATAAAGCGAATCTATCACAGCAGCCGCGCTTGCCATTCCTCCGGAAACACCCTTTAACCAATCGCTTCCAAAGAGTAGCCCAGCACCCTCACTCCGATCCTTATGGGATTATTCGACCTTTTCCGCAGCGACGCCTCCCTCTCTATAGCCGATTGTCTCAATCGGTCGGTCACCAACGTCTCCTCCTTTCCCGCGACGCTGAACGGCAAATCCCCCGATGGAGAAACCACCCAGCTTTGCCGCATTTTCCAGAAAAAGAGTCGCTACTTCATCGAGTCGCTCAACTCCAACAGCCTCCCCCTCCTCGACGGCGAGCCCATCGACCAGATCTTGGAAATGAAACGCGAACGGATTTACGCCCTGACACTGAAGGGGCACCTCCTAGCGGTTTCCGTCTCTTCCTCGGAGCCCGATTTCGGCAAGGATTTCAAAGCCAGCGACTGGAGCATCGTCACAGTCACCGGAAAGAAATCCAAGATCCGCCTCAAACCCGACGAGCTCGACCAAGCCGCTCTCCTCGAACGCTTCTCTCCCACGAGCAAATACCTTGCGATTCCCGGAAGCCTCGACGCTCGATTCCCGCTTAAAGAGCTGATCAATCTCCTTCCCAAGGCCTCCCAAAGAAACGCCCAAGCCCATCCGAACGCCTACTCCTACGGCAAAGACGCCGCATCCCAGCTCGTCGCGGGCGCAGACCCTACTTGCCCCATTTGCTGGAAAACCTTCGGGCAAGGCGAGATCATGAACATCGCCGCCCACGAAGACTTGATGGGCGATTCCGAGCTGGGGTCCCACGCCAAGCAGCGGTTCGTCGCGGAACGATTCAACGAGCTCGGCCAAGCTCTCGACGAGCGCGGAATCGTGAGCGTGGAGTTCGCTTGCCCGCATTGCCGCGGCCGACTCCCCACGTCCTTCCTCAGCCAAAACCACCTGATCCTTTCCGTCGTCGGTGCGCCCAGCAGTGGCAAATCCTACTACCTATCAACCCTCCTCAAGCTCCTCCCCGAAGAGCTCATCCGCCACTACAGCTGCGTCCTCCAAGACGGCGATCCGACCGGAAACGTACATCTCAATGAGATGAAAAACCGACTCTTCTCTGCGATCACTCCCGAAGACGCCTTCATTTCCAAGACCGATTTCGAAGGCCTCATGTACGAGCAGCTCCCTCGGAACGGCAAGCAAGTCGCCCTTCCCCGACCCTTCGTCTACCATCTTAGACGCACGCAAGACGCCAGTCGCCGCGTCGCCCTCGTCTTCTACGACAATGCCGGCGAACACTTCAAACCGACCGTCAGCCTCGACGACTCGCCGGGCGCGCTCCACGTCGCCGCATCCTCCGCCCTTTTCTTCCTCTACGATCCCTCCGCCAACCGGGCTTTCCGCAAAACGCTCCGCCGCAAGCGCGACCCGCAGCTCCGGTCCCAAGCGACCGACGAGCAAGACACGATTCTCGCCGAGATGGGCATCCGTATCAAAAAACTCAAAGCGAAGGAAAGTCACGAACTCGTGGATACGCCCCTCGCGATCATGGCCGGCAAATGCGACGTCTGGCAATCCCTCTTGCCCGAGGGCAGTCTCGCCATTCCCGAAGACCGGCCCCTCACCACTTCCGAGATCGAGCAAAACAGCTTCGCGACTCGACGCCTTCTATTAGAGTACTGCCCGACGATCGTCGCAAATGCCGAGTCCATTTCCTCTTGCGTCCGCTATTTCCCGATCTCGCCGCTGGGGCATTCGCCAATCGTAATTCCCGAAGGCCCACTAGCGGGAAAACTCGCCCCAAGACCGCGCAGCCTGAAACCCATTCTCGCCACAGCTCCGACCCTTTGGGCGCTCAACTTAATCGCGCCGGATATACTGGTCGAACACGAGCCTCGCAAAGCCATCTTCGATTAACCTGTGCCACTCCAATATATACACACCAGCGCTCGACGCGGATTGGAACCTGGGAAATCCGGATTCTGCTGCGTCGCTCGCGACCGAGAACTGCCCATCGATCTCGCCAAAGAATTGGAACGCCTCAGCCGCTACGAACATATCGCCGGCAAGTCCAGCCCCGTCATTCTGCGCCATCAGCTGATATCCATCCACAGCGGCTACTACCACGTCCTCTCTCGCCTCCAAGACGCGGGAGCCGACTACTCCAAGCGCAACAATCACATCGCCCATCATCTCGCGTTCGCCCAAAAAGAGGCGATCAGCCTCCCTGACCCTGCGACGATACTGCTCTTCTGGACAGGCTGGAAAGACGCCTGGCTGGAGCCTCCGCGAATCCTGGGCGATCGAGACCGCTTCGAAATCCAAGATTTGAATACCGAAGCCGATTCTTCCCACACGGAATTCGAATCCCCGCTCGGAGAGAACGGCCCGCAGGCCCACGCCTTCACGATCGCCGAAGGCCAAGAGCAC
>JAJFLS010000072.1 GCA_021772595.1 Opitutales bacterium | reverse complement strand
GAGCCACCCAAAACGCCAACACCGGACGCAAGAACAAGGACAAGATGACAAGCACGAGAATGTAACCCATAGTCGCGCTCGTTTGAAGCGTTTCCAATCGGCCTTTAATCCGCGACGAATCGTCCTGCCAATACGAAAGATTGATCCCCTCTGGCAGCGTCTCCTGCTTCTGCGCGATAAATTCCTTAACGATCGCTCCAATGTCGATGGCGCTCTGATCTCCGGTTCGAAACACGTCGACCGCGATCGCCCGGTCTCCGTTGAATTTCGCCTCGATCGGAGTTTCGTCAAACCCATCCTGGACAAGCGCGATATCCGCTAGCGTGATTCGCGTGCCGTCGGACGTCGTTATCACGGGGATTTCGGCGAATTCCGCCTGAGTGTACGCCTGCTGCGAAGTGCGAAGCAGAATATTGCCTCCATCGGTCTTGATGCTTCCCGCCGATAGATCGACGGAGTGATTCCGCACGGCTCGCACGACCGTATCAAAACTTAGACCGTATTCCTTGAGAGTCGCTTCCGGAACCTCGATGGCGATTTCGTACGGGCGAACGGCCTTGAGCGACGCCAGGGAGATGCCTTCCAAACCGGTGAGTTCGTCGCGGATGTTCTCGCCTAGACGCTTCATCTCCCCTTCGCTCAGGTTGCCCGCCAGGACGACCGTAATCACGCGTTCCTCGAAATTCCTGAGCGTGATCCTCGGGCGCTCCGCTTCGATCGGGAATGTCCGAATCGTGTCGACCCGGTTTTTCACCTCGTCCAAAGCCCGGTTAATATCGTAGTTGTCAGAAATCGTTAGGGAAACGCTTCCACTATTGGAGCTCGCCCGCGCATCCATTTCTTCGACTCCTTCGATATCGAAAAGGTTCTCTTCGAGCCGAAGAACGATGCTCTCCTCGATTTCGGTTGGCGTTGAGCCTCGGTACTGAACGTCGACCGTTATCGTGCGAGAGGGGTAATCAGGAAACTCCTGTAGGACAATTTTTTTTGCGCCGGAGTAAATGCCAGCTGCGATGATGGATACCATCAAGATATTGGCAGCGACTCCATTTCGGGTGAACCATTCGATTATACGATGCATGATGGGTGATGGGGTTGAAGTGCAGTGAAGCGCGCTACCGGGCCGTCCTGGAAGCTAGCGGCCGGTGAAACTCCTCGTTCAGGTGATTATTAAAAGCTAACGTTTTGTTTGTGAATAAAGATACAGAAAGTGCCCCTGATTTTCCAGTCTAGAAACCGCCGCCACGGCCACCGCGGCCGCCGCCGGGTCCACCTGCTGGCAATTCGACTCCATTGGCCTCAGCCCATTCGCGAAGCTCTCCCATAACCGGCCGCATTTTAGAAAAGTCGCCCGATTCCTTAATACCGACAAGCTTCACCTTCAATTCTTCTGGCAGCTTGTCCCCTGCCGCCGCAATAATGCCATCGATTCGATCGCCAATACCGCCTGCTCCACCGCCACCCGAAGGTCTTGGCGGACGAGCGCGAGCCGGGGCGTCTTCCTCGGGAGGCGTGGCCGCGATTTCCACTCCGGTTTCGTCGGTGACGTTGACCGGCCACCCTTCGAGGGCGAATGGCACTTCGGTTAGACAAAGCTTGTCTCCCGGATCGAGCCCGCTTGTCACGACGATCACTTCGTCGGTTTCCCAGGCCAATTCGACCGATTTCCGGGCTAGATAATTGTCGCTGTCGATCAACAAAACATAATCGTTCTCACGCAGCAAAACGCGAGGGATGACATACACGTCTTCAAGCGTCTTGCCCACAATCTCGGCTTGCACGAACGAGCCGACTTTTAGCGGCGGACGGCCTGCTTCGGTCAGGCCATAAGGATTCCGTACTTGCGCGACCACGTAGAATTGCCGGGTGGCGACGTCCACAGAGCCTTCCGACCGATCGATCCTGCCGCGCCATCGATAAGTATTCCCTCCAATTGTTGAACTAAGAATAACCGTCGGACCCTCTCGAGACGAAGAGTTCTCGCCACGATAGGCCGAAGCGAGATCCAGAAAAGAAAACTGCGTAGCCGTCAGCGGCAATCGAACTTCCGCGAAATCGACCGCGTAAACGCGAGCGAGCTGATTGCCGGGCGAAATGTACTGGCCGACGTCCACGTTCTTGGAAAGAATGCGGCCTGCATACGGAGCTTTGATTTTCGTCCGCTCCAAATTGCGCTTCGCCGTAGTCAGCCGGGCTTTAGCCGAAGCGGTTGACGCTCGGGCCTGCCTCAACTGTGGCTCGCGCAAAGTCAGCGGGTTCGCCTCTTGGCCGGGATTCAATCGGTCCCAATCGAGCTTCGCCTGCTCGTAGCGAGCCAGCTCCTCGAACTCGCGCAATTCCGCTTGAGCGAGCGCCGCATCGGCCACTATCAGTTCGGTCTGGTAGTCGCTGTCGTCGATTTCGAGAAGTACATCGCCCTCTTCAAAGAACTCTCCCTCGCGAAAGTTGGGCGCGATCCGCATGATGCGGCCGCGGACTTCCGGAATCAACGTGCTAGTCGTGCGCGCTCGCACGGTTCCCTGCGACTCGAGGGTGATCGTGTAGGGCTCCGGAACCAGCTTCCGAGCGACCACATCCGGCGTAGTATTAAAGCTGGGACGCTGCCGCGGTTCAGGAGCCGAGTGAATTAGCCAAAGGTATATGCCAACGCCAGCCGCTAGAAAAAGCACTGGCACGAGTATTTGGAGGAGACGTTTCATGATTGGAAATAGGTTGCTTTTATAAAATCAGTTCTCGGTTTCTGGCTCGAAATCGAAGCCTCCGCCTAGAGAGAGGTAGAGGTCGATGCGCGATTGTACGCGTTGATTGGAAACTTGGATGAGCGCTCGCTGGGCGGTGATAGATCGCCGAACCGCGTCGAGCGCCGTGGTGATGTCCGACAACCCGCGACCGTACTCTTCCCAAGCAAGCTCTTCGGCGGCGATGGATTCGTCGGCCGCGATTTTCTGCAAGTCGTAGTCGCGATCATAAGACAATTGATTGTTCAACGCGTTTTCGACCTCTCGGAATGCATTCAGGACCGTATTGCTGTAGTTGGCGACCGATGTCTCGTAGTTCGCCTTGGCCCGCCTGTAATTCGCTTTCAGACGCCCGCCTTGGAAGATCGTCTGGGCGATGTTTAGCGACTGCGACCAAACACGGAAGTCCATGAACTCGAAAACATCGTCGAAATCGCGAACGTTCGTTCCGCGGTTAAGGTTCAAATTGATACTCGGGATGCGCGCCTTGCTGGTTTCGAACTTTCTCTGCTCGTTCGCGGCGAGCGTTCGCTCCACCGACACTACATCCGGACGACGCAAGAGCATTTCCGAGGGGAGTCCCGCCGGGACCGGCCCGGAAATCTCGGGCAGATCAGTCGCGACCTTAAGCTCGTTTTCCGGATAGCGCCCGAGCAGAGTCTCCAAAAGCCGGACAGAGGAGTCGCGAGTGCGCAGACGCGTTTCGAGCGTGCTCCGATTTGACGCGACGTTGGCCCGGACGAGCCGCACATCGAGCGCTCGGGCGATCCCTCTCTTGAAATTTTCCTCGACGATCACCG
Source organism: Opitutales bacterium (assembly GCA_021772595.1). Classification (GTDB taxonomy): domain Bacteria; phylum Verrucomicrobiota; class Verrucomicrobiia; order Opitutales; family Opitutaceae; genus Pelagisphaera. The sequence continues at coordinate 3,572 of JAJFLS010000072.1, read as the reverse complement.
CACTCGATTCAAGCGCTTCCGAAGTTCGCAGTGCCAGATCGTACTGCTGCCTTGCCTCTATAGCGCTGTACCAGGACTGAGCGGTGCGGGCCGCGATCGAAAGTCGAACGCCGGCGTAGTCTGCTTGGGCCGATTGAATATCGGCGAGATCGCCTCTGTAACCGTTGCGAACCTTGCCCCAGAGATCGAGCTCCCAATTGAATCGGCCATTGATGGCGAAGGTTTCGGAAGTCGGCGTCTGATTGATGCCGCTGGCGTTGTTGCGGCGATTCCGGTTTTCGTTTGCCGAAACCGTTAAGGTCGGCCAGACGGCCGATCCGGCAAACCGAGATCCCGCAATCTGGGATGCGAGTCGCGATTCGGCGGCCTCTAAATTGTAGTTGTGAGCGAGCGCCTCTTCGATGAGCTTGACGAGCTGCGGATCGTTGAAGTCCGAGATCCAGTTCTGAGGCTGGAAATCTCCCGCAGTTTCAGCGGATTTCCAGGCGCTTGGCGCGTCGACCTTCAGCTTGGAGCTCTTGTTTTTCGGCGCTGTGATGCAGCCCGAAAAGACAAGCGCGCCCGCCAATGCGATAAAGAGCCACAGACGTGATGTGCCCCTCTTCTCTCTTTCACAGCCAGCAGGAAGCGACGGTTCGTACCGCGTTCGTTTGTTAATCAGCCCAATTGCCATATATGGAGTATTTATGAAAACTTGTTGGATAGCTCGATTGGCAGCATAAACATGCAACGCATCCAATCTAATTTCGGTTACAGGAAGATTCTTGGACTCAAGGTCTTAAATTGTTTTCCACGTGTTTCTCCAGCTTATTGCGGCAATACCGCAAAGGGAGCTTCGGATTGAAGAAAATAGAATGCTCGATGGTTGATTGGAGGGAGCAAGGCACAGGACGAAAAGGAGGTTAATGCAGCTTGGGCGAGTCGCCTAAAAACCGATACGAAAATCGAGACCTTTCGCGCAGGAGCAAGAAAATAGTCTCCCATGCCGCCTGATAGAAGGACTTTCAGGAGAATTGAAGTAGGGCTGCTACCAAAAAAACCTTTTTGGCGACGCAGAAAGCCAACCTTATTTGCCCGAAGGGCATCCTAGCGACTGACAAAGAGCGATGACGACCAACCGGCGTTCGCTACCCCTTCAGCGCTGCGGATGATTCAACCGCTGCGATTTCGGCATTTTCGAGCGGAACACCTCGCGCCAAACCGCGTGCATCACCCAAAATCCGAAAATGCAGGGCAGCACGGAAATGATCAAGCTCGTGAACCAGCTGCTCCCCATCGCCTCCAGCAGGGTCGGAATCAGCATGAACATCGCGAAACGGTAGCAATTCTTCTGCTTAGCATGAAGGCGTTCGGGCGAGCCGGGAGTGTCCACGAAATTCAGATCCGGCTTGAGGCTATTCGCCACGTGCCCGAAATACATTCCGTAAAAACTGGCGTAGAGCACCCAAAGACCACCCCAAAGCCAACCTCCCGTTAATACTGCTGTTTCCTGATTCACTGTTCTAGTTCGCTGCCAATTCTAGATAAATCGCCTCGACTGAGGCCGCTTTCTAACTAATCGGCTTGAATTGTTAGTACCTGAGAAAGCAAGGTGGTTCCAGGTCGTCGAGAGGATGCGGGTGGCGACTGGCCAGTCTTGAGCCAATAGATGGCTCCCTATGTTAGGTAGCCAGCAATTTGAGAAGGATGTTTCGAGTAAAGGGCTCACGCGAAGTCGCCAAGACGCGAAGGAAAAGACTCTAATCGACTGGCCGCCATTTCGAAGTTCTCTAAAGCTTCGCGTCTTGGCGGCTTCGCGAGAATCAAAATCATTAGCCCCATGGCCATCGAGGGACGACACTTTATACCCGCGCCCTGCCGCCAGCGAACACAATTTTCTCGATTCCGCAGCGGAGCTTCTCAACGCTTCTCGAAATGCAAACTACCAACGACGAGGTTCTCGATATTTTCCGCAATACAAACGCCCTGCTCCAAGGACATTTCATCCTGAGATCGGGACTGCGAAGCGAGTACTTCTTTCAATGCGCCCAAGTCTGCCAACACATGGCGGAAGTGAGCCGCCTCATCGAGCTCCTCAAGCCAAAGCTCGAATCCATCCAATTCAAGACCGTGCTCGCCCCCGCCATGGGCGGACTCGTCGTCGGCCAAGAAGTAGCTCGCCAATTCGGAGCCCGCTACATCTTCGCAGAAAAGGAGAACGACCGACTCGTCCTCCGGCGCGGATTTAAAATGGATCCCGACGAGCCGATTCTGATAGTCGAAGACGTCATCACCCGCGGCGGCCGCGTGAACGAGGCCATCGAGATCGTGAAAGCCAATGGAGGCAAAGTCGCCGGCATCGCCGTTCTCGTCGATCGCAGCCAAGGCAAAGCCAGTTTCGACTACCCCCTGGTCTCTCTCCTCGAAATGGGCTACCCCACCTTCGATCCCGAGAATCTCCCCGACCACCTGAAAGACATCCCGGCCTTCAAGCCCGGAAGCTGAGAGGCGGCAGGCAACTCAAACGTAGCACAGGCTTCTTGCCTGTGTAAACAGGCTGCAAGCCTGTCCTACTTCAACTCCCGCCACTCGCCGCCGGCCTCGAAGGACGAACGCGCGGCATCGGTAAACTTCATGTAATTCAGGCCGTCTTCGAAATTCGTCAGCGTCACCGGCTTGCCCTCTCGTATGCTGGCGATGAAATCCGCTTCGACATTCCACGCAGCGACATCCTCTGCACGCGGCTCCACTTCCGTTTCCGCTTCGCCAGGCATCGCTCGATAAAGTGCTCCAGCGCGCAGATCCAACCGCAGCGTTCCCTTCGATCCGCAAATCGCGTATTCGTCTCGCCCGCTCCCCAACTCCACGCCGCTCATCAGTCCGGTTAGCTGGAGCCCATCGTCGTAATCCGCCATGTATGTAATCGTTTCGGGGATACGAACTTCATGCGCGCCGCCCGTTTCAGGATCGAGCCGCCTACCCGAAAAAACCCGCCCATGCGCCCAGACCCGCTTCGGCTCGCGCTTAAGCCAGCGTTGAACCACTTCGTAATAAATTCCCAGCATCAGCGTATTGTTGCCGCTGTATTCAACATTCTGGCGCCAATTAAGTGGCGAGTCCGAATCGACATTCATCGGCAGCGTTTTGATAACGCTGATTTCCCGCAGCTCTCCCAATTCGCTCGAGCCGAGAATCCCCGCAATCGTCGCATCCCATTTCAACGTAAACGGCGACGGAACAATTTGCGCCACCTGATCCGAATGATTCCGCGAAGCCTCCAGCATTGCCCGGCCCTGGTCAGCATTCATCGCCATGCGTGCTTCCGTCAAAACATGCTTCCCCGCCTCAAGCGCCGCGATCGTTATCGGCGCATGCAAATACGGCCAAGTCCCGATGCAAATCGCATCGATCGATTCGTCGGCGACCACGTCTTCCCAACGCGTCGCGATTCTCGGAATTCCAAAAGTGTCCGCCGCTGCCCGCGACGATTCCTCGCTCCGATTGCAAACCACATCCACGCTCACGCCATCTATCCCCTGCAACCCCGGAATATGCTTCAACTTCGTATTCGTCCCCGCGCCCACAACGCCCAC
>JAJFLS010000710.1 GCA_021772595.1 Opitutales bacterium | reverse complement strand
CGAAGCTCGAAGTATTGAGTAGCGTCCGGGCGCCGTCCCAGATGAATTACGAGGTATATTGTATTAATTGAACACCCTCTTAGTGTTTTTCAATGAACCCCCGCTTCGCGGTGCTCACGCCGTCCGATCTTCGAAGGCTATTAGCTTATCTCCCACGACCTTAGCGCCGTCTTTCCGATATGATATCGCCACTTCATCGTGGCGGTGAGCCCAAGTCGGTGGAGAAAAGTCCGGAGTGTATTCGGGTACAAAGCTCTGAACTTTCCGCTTGAGGAGATTGTAGTCCGAAGTTCTCAAAAGAGGGGCTAACTCTCGAAGGAAGCTACGCAGTTCGGTCTCCTTCGATTTGTGTCCTTTGAATCTAAATACCTTTTTGTGGTGAGTGTTTTCCAGGGTTTCCTGAGTGTGCTGCAGTTCCTCGTAAAGCTTCTCGCCTGGCCGGAGTCCGGTATATTTAATCTCGATATCCTCGTCGAGTATTAGACCGCTCAGCGCGATCATTTTCTTGGCCAAATCGTGGACCTTCACAGGCTCGCCCATATCGAGTACGAAAATCTCTCCGCCGTTTGCATCAGAAGAGCAATCCAAGACAAGCCCTACCGCTTCCGCCACAGTCATAAAATACCGTGTGATATCCGGATGCGTCACGGTTACCGGACCACCGTCTTTGATCTGTTTCCGGAAAGTAGGGATAACGCTTCCCGAAGATCCAAGCACATTTCCGAATCGGACCGCCATGAATTGGGTCACATTCGAGCGCTTTTGAAGCGACTGAATCACAATCTCCGCAAGGCGCTTCGTGACCCCCATCACATTGGTGGGATTGACCGCCTTGTCGGAGGAAATCAGAACGAATCGCTCGACCTCATGTTTGATCGCCAGGTCCGCAAGATTAACAGTGCCAAAGGTGTTGTTGCGGATCGCTTCGCCCGGCTGGTGTTCCATCATAGGAACGTGCTTGTGAGCGGCCGCATGGAAAATGATGTTGGGCAAAAACCCGCCCATAAGAAAATCCATTCGGGCCGCATCCGTCACATCTCCGATAAACGCGTGCGCTGGGATGTCCGGGAATTCGGAACGGATCGCCTGCTCGGTCTGAAAAAGGAGAAACTCCGCTCGCTCGACCAAGATGAGCATGCGCGGCTCGCATTGAGCGATTTGACGGCAGAGCTCGCCCCCGATGGTGCCACCCGCCCCTGTTACAAGGACGATATTGTCCTTCAGCATCGAGAAGACGTTTCTCGAATGCAAATTGATCGCCGTTCGGCCTAGAAGATCCTCGATTCGGACCGGCCTCAGTTTGTCGACCTTCTTTTTCCCTGAAACAAGCTCTTCCCAAGATGGTACGATCTCTACAGCCGCACCGACCTGCTCGGCCTGCTCGGTAATTTCGCGAATCTTCGTGGAAGTGGCACTTGGCATAGCGACCACCACTTTAGACACCCGCTTGCGTCGAATTTTCTCGAATCCTGTTTGAGGAGGGTACACCGCGATACTATGGATCTGCCGGTTCCATTTGGACTCGTCATCGTCGAGAAATAAAATCGGTTGAAGCAGGCGACCGCGTTTCCCAATCATTCGGACAGCCAGAGCCGAGCCCGTCTCCCCTGCCCCATAGATCGCTACCAGCTGTTTCTCGCCATTCGATCCAAGCGGAGCATACCCCTCGCTCCGTTCGCGCCAAATCCGGAGTGAAGTCCGAAAAATGCAAAGCAGACTGAGCGAAATGAAGTAATCGAGGAGAATTGCCGACTTAGACTGAAGGAATCCGTATCCCGAATAAAAGGAAGCGATGAGAAAGACGATAGTGGGCAGCGCCAACGCAGCTGCTAGACGGTAGACATCCGGTAATCTAAAATAGCTCAGCAGTCCCCTGAACTGCCGGAAGAACGTCATGCTCAGAAGCTTGATTCCGACAACTCCCAAAAGGCTTGAGGCGATCAATTCCCGGGTTTTCTCCGATATCGAGAAACTATCTCGAAACTCGAGGGCCAATATGAGCGATATGGAGAAAATCACCGAATACGCTAGCATCAGCAAAAGTTTACGGGCCATTCGCGGAAGAAGTCGTTTTGCAATAATACGCATCATCTTAATAGTTGGATCGATAGAAAAATGGATAAGTAAATTTACTTAATCAAGTCTTCAGTTCTTCAATACGCATATAATACCTTGTTGAAGCTCCAAAATGGACCGAATAGGCTCGCTCGAACCATAGTTGCAAGCTTACGCGCTCGGTGGCGCAATTCTTGAAACGATTCCAACAATTAGACTGCACACGGTGGGTTACTTGCATTTTGGAGGAAAAACTTAGAGGAAAATCTGTTTGGTAATTCCGAACAGAGCCGGAGTCTTCTTGCAAAGAAGGGCTAACGCCCCGAATCGCAACACTAGTAACTGGTTTTACTTCTTGATTTACAATTACTTGAAAAACCTCCGCGTTGTTCAGCTGAGAGAATCACGCGTCTCGCTGCAATCGCAGTATTTTCAATACCCCGGCTAGCTGCCGACCTCCCAATGCGAGACGACCACAACAAACACCCACGACTGTCTCTTCGGCTTGAGCACAAACCCGAGGATAAGCCTCGCTCGAATAGCTAAGTACTTTTTTAGAAGAGCCTAGTAGGGCCATCAACTAATAGGTCAAACGATGAGCTGATCCGAACAAGCCGCTCGATCAGAAGCTTCAAGTGTCACTCGTCCTAAAAAGAATACCCAACTTCGACGCCATGCTGATCGCCATTGTAGTTGAACGACGACGAGTCCGAAACATTCTCCTGGTCGCGAAAGAATACCGAGACGCTGACCTTACTATCAAATATGGACGCGCCCAAACGGGCATCGAAAAACGTCACTTCGTCATCCCTCACCTCGCTATTGGCGAGCGAAGCGGATCGATAGCCGGTAGAGCTCTCGCCATACCCCAGGTTCAGATTCACCCAACCGAGCAAACGCTGGCTCAAATAGATGCCGACGCTTTCACTCTCTTGCGTGGTATTGCTAAAAAGCGAGGCCCCCACCGTGCTGTCCGCCCGAATCGAAATATCGGTGAATTCGACCGGAGTGTAATTCAAGGCGAGCGAGTAGATCGCATTGCCGAGGTCGGGAACGCCAGCAGTATCGAAGGATCTCTCCTGGTGCCCAATCTGAGCGGAGACATAGATCTTGTCGGATGGCTGGTAGCCGATCGAGCCGCTAATCTGCTCGAAATCCGCATCAAAGTTAGTGTTCACATTCTCGTATCCTTTCGACAGGATGAGTGACGCGTTCAATCGGCTGGCAAACGAACGATTTATCGAAGCGTTGAACGTAGTCGATTTCGATGAGTTGAATCCCTCGGAATCCCTCAGACTATAGTCGACGCCGAGAGTCGCCGAAACGGAGCTATTAATCATATAGCTGGTCGAAACATGAGTCCCCCAAGTTTCCTGGGCCGTTTGCTGCGAGGTTTCGGAAAGGAAGTCGTCGCTTTCAGAATAGCTCTGGGAAACGCTCGTTCTCCAATCCCCGATGCTCGCCGATCCGCTAGCATTGAAGCGCTGGGAAAACTTATCTTCAAACGCGTTGGAGGAATACACTCTCCAACTGGGCGAATACGAGAACGTCCACGCATCTCCTACCGTTCCATTGAATCTCAGGCCGTATTCGTTGACGTCTGTCTCGGCTTCTTGGCCAGGTCCATTTCTGAAGTTGTCTCCAGTAGAATAACGATAATAGACGCTCGGATTGATCGCGACCTGGCCAATGTTAATCGGCGAAGCGCCGGATTTGGATTCCCCGTCGAAGGCAGGCGCAGAGGTCTTCGATTTCAGTTCAGCGCTATTCGGAGCGGTGATATTCTGGGCAATTGATTGAACTAGGCCAAAGCCGAATACCAATGCCGCGAAGAGAGTCGATTTAAGAATTTTCATGAGAGGACTTTCAAAAACGCTGCTGAGAAGCTCTCTCTCAGGCAAACCTTTTTATTACTCAAGGAAACAGCTTAGGCCGCACTCGCAAACGTCCTTCGGAAAGAGTCCTTCAACGGCGGCTCTTCCTCCAACTCGCTTCAGCGGGCCGACAGGATCATCACTCCCTTTCGGACATGACGATCCATCGCCTTGCACCTACTACCATAGATCGCCCCGCTCGTTATCCTAACACGGATCCCTCCCTACTCAGATTCTTCGAATTTTACTGCCTCTCTCTTATCACACTACGCATCAATATAATACGGATTAGATCCGCAGGCCTCCCATTAATCTTCATCACAATAACCCAATCCCTACGTAGCAATCCTAGATCTCCATAATGGAATCCCTGGGGAAGCGGTGAGAGTATCCGCACTGAGGCAATACTCGTTACTCCGAATGAGTCCTATTCACGCAAATTGAGTTTGAAAACAGGTAGCTATGCTCAAGCTTTATGAGCACTAGTCCATGTCGCCCTCAATCCAAAACACCTATTCGAAAACTCCTCTGATGGACTTCAATACTCAGCCAACCTTAAGCGATAGCCTCTTAATCGAGAAGCAAGTTCCGCTAAGCGAACGTTCGCGCTTCGAGCCAAAAGGCCGAAACGGACGTTTGGCATTTTCCAGAGGCTGAATTCTGATTATGAACTGGTTCTGCGTACACACCAAGCCGAGCAAAGAAGCTCTCGTCGAGAAATACCTTCGCGATGAATTGGAGCTGGAAACCTACTTTCCTCAATTGAAACGCAACAAAACGATCCGCCGCGTAAAGCGAGTCGTTACGGAACCCCTGTTCCCTCGCTACCTCTTTTGCAACCTAGACCCAGCTACTAGTTATCGAGCCGTCCGCTACGGTCCTGATGTCCTCAATATCGTAAGCTCTGGTAGCCGGCCCATCATCGTGAGCGAAGAAACGATCGCTCAGCTCAAAGACTGGGCCGGAGTCGAGGACAACATCATAACGATCGAGCCCGAGCTTCCGAAAGCGGGCGACGTCGTGAAAATCACCTCCGGACCCATGCAAGGGCTCGAAGCGATTTTCCTCAACGAAACAAGCAAGTCCGAACGTGTAGCCATCCTTTTGGAGCTAATGAACTCGGAAACCCGGACTGAAATCGATCGAGCCCAGATCGAGCCCACTAACAACTAGACGCTCCTGTCCTAATTGGAACCTCCGCAATGACTTCACCAAATCCCGCAAGCCCGAACTCCTCATCTCCTAAACCGATGCCCACACGAGGCCCCGCCTGGGAACGCACTTTCGATATCGCTATCGGCACCGTCGCTCTGGTGATACTATCTCCAATCCTCCTAATCGCAGCATTGGCAATAAAGCTCGTTTCAAATGGCCCTGTCATTTACAAGCAGCGCCGCATCGGCTATTTCGGCCGCCCCTTCATGGTCTACAAGTTTCGGACAATGCACACCTCTGCCAGCTCCGAATTGCACCAAAACTATACCCTTTCGCTCATCAGGAACAATCAACCCATGCAAAAACTCGATGACATGGGGGACAACAGACTGATTCCTTTCGGTCGACTCATGCGCGCAGCGGGAATCGATGAATTGCCTCAGCTTATCAATGTCTTCAAAGGCGAGATGAGCCTAGCCGGGCCTCGGCCATGCATCCCCGCCGAGCATGCTGCGTTTTCTCCCCTTCACTTGAAACGGATTGAAACACTCCCTGGGTTGACCGGTCTTTGGCAAGTCTCTGGCAAGAACCAGCTCACTTACGGTCATATGATCGAACTCGACTTGAAGTACGTAGAGGACAAGACTCCAGGCTCGTACTTGAAAATACTGGCAAGCACTCCTGCAGTGCTGATCCAGCAAGTATTTGAATCCTGGAAACCAATCGACGTAGCTCATATCCCCACCAATGCCTCTTTACTCAGCACGGAAAATGAGCTGGCTCGTTCAAATATCGCTTTAGAGCACGCGTAGTCCGGTCGAATCAATTCCTTGAATATGGGAATTCCACTTAACATCGGAGTCGTAGGGCTTGGCTACTGGGGCCCTAATCTGGCTCGCAATTTTCATACGCTGCCAGACTCCAAACTGACAGCTATCTGCGATCTCGACAAGAAGCGGATCGAGCATGTTCATTCCTTATATCCCGGCGCTAAAGGGACCGTAGAATTCAAAGAACTGCTCGATCAACCCGAATTGGATGCGCTCGCGATCTCGACCGCCGTTCCGGCTCATTACCCGCTCGCGAAAGCTGGCCTTTTAGCAGGCAAACACGTTTTGATTGAAAAGCCGCTAGCGAGTTCTAGCGATGAATGCGAAGACCTGATTCGTATCGCGACCGAAAAGAATCTAGTCCTGATGGTGGGTCACACGTTTCTATACTCGCCTGAAATCAGAAAGATAAAGGAGATCGTCGATTCCGGGGAGATTGGCGACATACGCTACATTAGCGCTCGACGCCTCAATCTCGGCCTATTTCAAGAGGATATCAATGTTACCTGGGACCTCGCGCCTCATGATATCTCAATCATTCTTCACATAATGGGCAAGCTCCCAGAAGTGGTTAACTGCCAAGGCAGCGCCCATATCACGCCGGGGATCGAGGACGTTACCGCATTGTCCCTCAACTTTAAGAACGAGCAATCAGCTCTGATTCACAGCAGTTGGCTCGATCCGCGCAAGGTTCGCGAAATGACGATCGTCGGCAGCAAGAAAATGATCTTGTTCGATGATGTCGCTCCTCAAGAGAAAATAAAGATTTTCGACGCTCGAGTCGACCCGCCAGCCCACTACGACAGCTTCGCGGAATTCCACTACGCCTATCATCACGGAGACATGTCGGTGCCTTACGTTAAGCCTGAGGAGCCCCTGAGAAACGAATGCCAGCATTTTATTGACTGTATCGTGGAGGGCAAGACGCCGCTTACAAGTGGAGCCGACGGAGCTGGAGTCGTGAGCATTCTTGAGGCGGCAAGTGAATCGCTTCTGCATAACGGAGCCCCGGTGGATTATTCCGATCGCTGGAAACAACCAGCCCAACACGCTCCGAAGTTCGACGCTATCCAAGGATCTTCACCTCGCGTCAATCGGCTGAGAAAGAAATTTGCGACTGGCAGTTGATTGCCGAGCGATTCTGAACACAGTTCGAGACAAGCGCTTCAATCCTCACTTGAACCCTAGCGCGAATGCGGCTCGGAAGACATTCCAACAGTTCTCATCGATGAACGATTCAGCAAACTCCAATCGGCAGATCGCCGCCGATGTCAAATTAGGAGCGGACGTAGAGATCTTCGCGTTCACAAACCTCTACGGCTGCGAAATCGGCGACGGCTCGAAAATCGGAACGTTCGTCGAAATTCAGAAAGGGGCGAAGATTGGAAAACGCTGCAAAATATCCAGCCATAGTTTCATTTGCGAAGGTGTAACGATCGAAGATGAAGTCTTCGTAGGACACAACGTAACCTTCACCAATGACCTCTTCCCCAAGGCCACCAACGAGGACGGATCCGCTCAAACTGATGACGACTGGAAAGTAGTCGAAACTCTGGTGAAAAAAGGAGCATCGATCGGTTCAGGAACGACACTTCTCTGCGGCATTACTGTAGGCGAAGGCTCCCTCATCGGGGCCGGCTCTGTAGTCACGAAAGACGTTCTGCCAAAGTCGATCGTGGCAGGCAATCCAGCTCGTGAGCTAAAACGGCTGTAAACGCCAATAAATCCCGCGGTTTCTGAAGATCTGGAACCTCCAATCCGAGGCTCCAGAAACGGGATTACGAGTCAATTCAGGTACAACCTGAAAGAGCGTAAAATAAATGCCACAAATAGCAGCATTCGCCTTTAACCTTTCAGCGCTTAGTCGATTAGGTAATTTATCGGGGGAACTTGACAGATTCACTCAAGGTTTCTCGCAAGCCAAATTTACTCAAAATAGTCCATCCATCACGCCAAATCGATCCCGCGTTGAAAAGTTTCAGCTAGGCACCGAAATGGCGGCAGCGTGCCAGCAGCCGCGCAAGAATCAAGGCGGATATGCCGAAGATCACAAGTGCTCTGACATTCTCCCATTTTCAATTTTCACCTCGGACATGCGCGTTCCCTTCCTCGATCTCAAAGCTCATCACGATCCTATGAGAAAGGAGATCACGGAAGCGGTTAGCGAGGTCATCGACGCCAGCGCCTTCGCGGGGGGACCATTCGTCGAGCGATTCGAAAAATCCCTAGCCAATTTCTGCCAAGTCGATCACGCCATCGGTGTCGGCAGCGGCACTGAATCGCTCTGGCTCGCGTTACTTGCCAATGGAATCGGTCGAGGCGATGAAGTGATCACCGTGCCGTCCACTTTCATCGCTACTGCTGAGGCCATTAGCCACGTTGGGGCAAAGCCCGTGTTCGTGGATATTATGGAAGAATCCTACAATATGGATCCATCCAAATTGGAAGCGGCGATCAACTCGAAAACCAAGGCGATCATTCCGGTCCACTTGTTTGGCCAGATGGCGGATATGGATCCGATCATGTTGATCGCCAAAAAGCATGGTCTATTTGTCGTGGAAGATGCGGCCCAAGCCATCGGCGCGGAATACAAAGGGCGTCGAGCCGGCGCCGTCGGCCACTGCGCGAGTTTCAGTTTCTATCCCGGGAAAAATCTCGGGGCCCTCGGAGAGGCCGGCGCTATCACTACAAACGACAGCGACCTAGCAAAACGAATTCGAATTCTCCGCGATCACGGTCAGACCGAGAAATATTGCCATTCGGAAATCGGGTGGAACGGCCGGATGGACGGAATTCAGGCTGCAGTCCTCGACATCAAACTCAAGCGATTGGACGACTCCACCAGGCGGCGACGCGAAAACGCCGCTCTTTACCACGATCAACTGGACGATTTTGATGGTGTCATTCTTCCTGCGGAGGTGGCCGAATACAAACACGTCTACCACGTATTCTCAATTCGCGTGAAGCGACGGGACAAAATCATGGACGACATGGCCAAGGAGGGTATCGGCTGCGCGATCCACTATCCCGTGCCGATCCATCTGCAAGCCGCTTATCAAGATCTTGAATACGAATCCGGATCCTTCCCGGTCGCCGAGCAATGCGCTTCGGAATTCCTTTCTCTTCCCATGTTTCCTGAGCTCACTTCTCTCCAGATTTCGCGAATCGTGGAGGCGTTGAAAAAAGCAGTCCGCAGCATTTAATCCACACGTCCTAATATTTGTTACTCCACCTCCATCTCATCGAAAAAACCTCTCAGACTAAGTCGCTACCATCTAATTCGCTAAAATTTCCGGACTCCAGAAGACACCCTCGAATCCCTTTGCGTACTGAGCGACCTTCGCGGTTAAGAAATCTTGAATCTTCAATCTTCAATCTTCAATCCGCTTGATCGTCCTGACTGGGACACGCTTGTAGCGCGGTTTCCTCAAGCAAGTCTTTTCCATGAGAGCGCGTGGCTTCGCGTTCTAAACCAAACCTACGGCTACACTCCAATCTCAATTGCCTTAACCCGAAAGGGTGAAATCGAAGCGCTTTCGATCTTCATGGAGGTCGACAGTTGGCTGACCGGAAAGCGCGGCATCTCTCTTCCATTTACCGACGAATGCGCGACGCTTACTCTCAACGAAAAGAACGCTAAGCGCATACGAGATAAGGCGCTTGAACTCGCGAAGAACCGCAACTGGAAGTACATCGAATTCCGAGAAGGAGAAAACGACGACGATCAAGAAAAGGCGTCTATACGATACTTTTCCCACACACTCGCTTTAGAAAAAGACACAAGTGCGCTGTTCAATCGATGCAGCAGTTCAGCGAGACGGGCCATTCGAAAATCGGAACGTTCTGGAGTTGAGGTAAGCCGCTCCGAAAGCCTTGAGATCCTTAAATCATTCTACGCCCTGCTTTGCTTGACCCGCAAGCGTCACGGTTTGCCTCCGCAACCTTGGCTCTTTTTCGAAAATATCCACAAATCCATTCTATCGCAAAACAAGGGCTCAGTCTTTCTAGCCACCCGAGGAGCCGAACCCATCGCCGGGGCTCTCTTCCTGGGCCAGAACCAAAATGCCATATACAAATTCGGCGCCTCCAACGAGGAACACCAAGCCGCTCGGCCCAATAATCTCGTTATGTGGAAAGCCATTGAATGGCACGCTCTCAACGGATTCGGGAAGCTTCATTTCGGGCGAACCTCTATCGGCAATAGCGGTCTAAGACGCTTCAAGCAAAGCTGGGGAACCGAAGAGCAAATCCTCCCCTACTACCGCCACAATACAAAGACCCAAGCCATCGAAAGCCTTCATGACCAAACCTCCGGATGGCATACACGCATCTTTCAGCGCCTTCCCGGCTTCCTTTCTCGCGAAATCGGCAAACTGCTCTACAAACACGTCGCATAGCAGCGGATTCGTCCCCCAATATCAAAGCCCAAAATTCCCTGATCGCTCACCCACAGCTCTATTTTGAAATCTTCAATTAGCCAAAGGCTACACCATTTGCGTAATCTGCGGTTAAGTCCCTCAAGCAGCTCAATTCTACATTTTAGCGTCATTTGCTTCGCCATTTCCGTTAACCTCCGTCGCGTATTTTGCGGACTGAAAAACCCTACAGCAGCTCCAATTTTGCAATCTTCCAATCTTCAATTAGCCAAAGGCTCCGCGTCCTTCGCGGTTAAACAATCTTCAATTTCCCAATAAGCTAAAGGGCTTCAACAGTTAATAAATCCCTTTCCAAGACGAATTAGGAGAACAAGCCACCGCCTAAACGCCTACAGCCTAATCAACCTTCCCATTTCCAAATACTCCAATCTTTCCATCTTCAATCCGCCACGAGCGGCAGCGCAATGAACGACCCGAACCTAGCTCCTCCCCCCGCAAGCATCACGCCTAGCGATATTTTCTACACGCTATTCAGGCACAAGTGGAAGATACTCTTTTGTACGTTGGCGGGAGTCGTCGCGGCCGCAGCTCTCTATTTCCTCCTTCCCAAGAGCTACTCTTCACAAGCGCGACTTTTCATACGCTACATCGAACAAGGGAAATCCCCCACCACTGGAGAAGGCGGCAATCGCCTAACCTTAGAAACCAGGGGAGACTCCGTTATCAATTCCGAGCTCCAAATCATAACCAGTATGGACTTGGCCCTCCAGATTGCGGAAAAGCTTGGGGCAGAGAGCATACTAGGAGACCCTGAAAAGCGCTTCGAACAAGCAGAAGCTGCCAAAGCGATTCTCGATTCTCTTCGAGTTAGCGTCCCAAGTCGAAGCAGCGTTATCAGCATCGAATACACTCATCCCAATCGCTCGGTTGTGCAACCTGTCCTTCAAGGCCTCATCGATGCCTATTTAGCGAAGCATCTGGAAACCCGCTCCGAAGGCTCCTTTGACAGCTTCGTCAATCAACAAGCTGAACAGTATCGCTCCCGACTCTCGAGAACCGAAAACGAGCTGCGCGACGCCCTAAATCGAGCGGGCGTCATTTCTCTCGAGGAAGCTAAGGCGGACCAAAACAGCAAAATCGCCAGTATCAAAGGGGCCTTACTGGATTCCAAAGCGGAGCTGGCAGCTCGCCAAGCCGCCTTGGATGAAATGCGAAAACTGCTTCCTAAAACGCCCTCCACGACCGACGACTCCGTCGATCCCAGCGCAGATGAAACCCCGCAAATCGATCCGGGTACAATCCAAAGCTACGCGTCCGTTCAAGCTCGCTTGGATCTTCTGCGACGAAGAGAGCAGGATCTCCTGACCCGCTACACGCTTGAGAATCCTCTCGTTAAAGGAGTTCAAACGCAAATCGCTGAAGCCGAATCTCAAAAGGTCGAACTGGAATTACAAAACCCGATCCTCAGTCAGACCATTCCAACTAGCGGCTCTTCATTAGCAGGAATGCCACCGTCGAATCTCAATCTAAGTACCGCATCCATCCAGGCAATCGCTCTCGAATCAAAGATTAATGTCCTCGAGGCCCAGTATCTTCAGATCCAAAAAGACGCCGCGCGAATAAGCGCTGTCGAGACGGAGATCAACCAGCTGAATCGTAGAAAGCTGATTGAGGAGCAGAACTTCCGCTACTTCTCAGAAAGCCGCGAGCAGGCCAAGATCGACGAAGCATTCGGTGCCGGCCGCGTCAATAACATCGGAATTGTCCAGCAACCTACTCCCCCTTTCTCCGATCCCAAATCCACTTATAAATACATTGGAGGCGCTTTGGTAGCGTGCGTCGCATTCGGCATCGCATGGGCCTTCCTCATCGAGCTCGTCCTCGACCAATCGGTCAAGCGTCCCATCGATGTGAAACGAGCCCTGGATATTCCACTATTTCTTTCTATTCCCGACTCCAGGAGCCGCGCCTACCGCAAATTGTTGAAAAAGACTGGCAAGCAAGACGTTCTGCGCAGAGCGAAGCGTGCCAAATCGAAGCCATCTAAAGACGCCTACCACCCAAAGTCATCGACTCTAATCGCAGCTGCTAAATCGTCCCCAGGCGACTACGCCATCGAAACCTCTGAAACCACCGAAGCGAGCCCCTGGGATAGCGATCACGCTCTTCTTCCTTACTATGAAGCGCTTCGAGACCGTCTAATCGGCTTTTTCGAAGGCCGAAACCTAGTCCACAAGCCAAAGCTAATCGGTCTAACCGGTCTCGGCGAAGATCCAGGAGTAACCACCATCGCCTCTGGCCTGGCCAGCACGCTCTCGAAGACGGGCGAAGGCAATGTATTGCTCGTCGATATGACACTCGGTCAAGAATCCGCTCAGCAGTTCTACGAAGGCAAAGCCATTTCCGATCTTGAAGAGCTCCTCGACATGCCCAAGAACGGATCTGAATCGGCTCCAGAAAATCGGCTCACAGTGGCCGCAGAAGGAAGCAACGGATTCAAACTCCCAAAAATTCTCCCCAATCGCTTCAACGATCTCGTCCCTAAACTCAAAGCCAGCGATTTCGACTATATCATCTTCGACATGCCTGCAGTCAGCCCCATTAGCGTGACACCACGTCTAGCGAGTTTCATGGACGCCGTCCTACTTGTCATCGAATCCGAAAAAGCCAACAAAGAGATTGTACAGCGAGCCACCGAGCTCCTTGGCAAAACCAATGCCAACGTAGGCGCCATTCTAAACAAGACCAAAAACTACGTCCCCCAACGCCTCCAAGAAGAGTATCTCGGCGATCTGTAGTCCCGCAAGCGGGACGAGGTTGATAGGCTATAGGTGTTTAGGTTTTTAGGAATCAGGTAGGGCGAGTTCGCGTGCCGGGCGTCGCCTTTGCGAAGACTGGTCCCGAACCGCAGCAGAAATCTAAGAGCAGCCAACAAGCATGCCCAGAACGCAGTTCGAGAGAGCCAGCGATGCAGATGAGAAGCAAATCTATTTGAGAGATCATCAGTATCGCTCGAACTCAAAGCGGCAAAGCTGTTAAGCATGTGTATAACCTTTAGCGTCATTTAGCAATTTTCTTGTCTCGGCGTAGGCCTACGTAGACGGAAGCGGTTAACAACACTTCCATCGCCTCTGCGTCCTCCCCGGCCTCCGCGAGTACAAACCCTCGCACCCTCTCACCGATTAGCAATTAGCAATTAGCAATTAGCAATCCTCGATCTTTGCTCCGCATAGCAATGCTCCGACTCAAACTCTACTACCACGTCAAGCCCTTCCTGCCTTGGAGTCTGCGAATGGCAGTCCGACGTTATTTCGCCCGACGAAAACGTCAGCTCCATCAAGACATCTGGCCCATCGATCCCTCCGCAAGCGAAGCGCCATCCAACTGGACCGGTTGGCCCGACGACAAAGATTTCGCCTTCATACTCTCTCACGACGTTGAAACCCAGGTTGGCTACGACAAAGTCGAACAACTCGTCGAACTAGAGGAGCGTCTCGGATTTCGCTCCGTCATAAACTTTATTCCCGAAGGCCAATATCGCGTAAGCAAGGAACGCATACAAAATCTGAAAAGTCGCGACTTCGAAGTAGGGGTCCACGGCCTTCACCACGACGGGAAACTCTACAACCGCAGATCCACTTTCGAGAAACGCGCCGAGCGCATCAATCACTACCTTAAACAATGGGATTCGAACGGTTTCCGTTCGCCCCTCATGCATCACAAACTCGACTGGCTACACTCACTCGACATCACCTACGACGCCTCCACCTTCGACACCGACCCCTTCGAACCACAACCCGATGGCCTTGGCACTATTTTTCCAAAATGGATTCCGAAACCCGAGGGCAGAGGACAGAGGACAGAAGACAGCCCTCAACCAATCCGCAATCCGCAATCCGCAATCCGCAATTCTACATACCCGGATGAATCCGGATATGTAGAACTCCCCTACACTCTCCCCCAAGACTCGACCCTTTTCCTTCTACTGCGCGAAAAGACCAACGAAATCTGGATACAAAAAACCGCCTGGATCGCAAAGCATGGTGGCATGGCCTTCATCAACGTGCATCCAGACTACATCGATTTCGACGGCAACGGAAACTCATCCCAATATCCAGCCTCCCACTACGCCGATTTCCTAAAACATGTCAAAGAATCTTATGCCGACCAATATTGGCACGCCACTCCAAACGAAGTAGCAGAGCGTTTCGTTCGAAGTCAGAGGACGGAAGTCGGAGAGCGGAAGTCCGAAGCCTGATATCAGAGATCGGAAACCTGAGGACGAGTTCTTGCAGCAAACTTCCTTCTTTCACAAATAGTTATCCAACGGCTGGCCCCCGCAATCCGCAATCCGCAATCAATGCCTTCGAGAATCTGGATCGACTTAGACAACACTCCCCACGCGCCTTTCTTCAAGCCGATCATAGAAATTCTCGAGGCAAACGGGCACATCGTAATTCTCACAGCCCGGCGAATGTCCCAGCTCATTTCCCTAGCGGACGATTATCAACTCAACTACACGCCAATCGGCAAACATGCCGGCAAATCGAAGCTCAAAAAAATTGCGGCCCTCTTCTCCCGCGCCTTTGCCTGCTATCGCTTTCTTGGCAAGCCGCTTCCCGACATCGCTCTCTCTCACGGAGCTCGATCCCAAATCCTCGCAGCAAACCTGCTGAAAGTCCCCACGGTAGAATTCATCGACTACGAACACGTAGCGACGCCTCCCCTGTGCAAACCGAAATGGGAAGTAGCCCCCAACTGCTATCCAACTAACGTTAGCCGCGTACCGCATAACCGATTTAGAAGTTACCCAGGCATCAAGGAAGACGTCTACGCCGCCGGATTCAAACCAAGCGGAACCGCTCTCAAAGAACTAGGAATTTCAAACGAAAAGATCATCGTCACCATCCGCCCCCCTGCCACCGAAGCCCACTATCACAACAACGAAGCCGACCAAATTTTCGACGCCCTGATCAAGCGCATCCTGTCCGACCCGACAGTCCACGCCATCGTAATTCCCCGCAACGAAACGCAACGGAGAGAAATCGCGGATCGATACCTTCCCGAGGACGGAGAACGGAAACCAGAGGCCAGAGGAGAGAGAGCAGAAGCCAGAGGCCAGTCCTCAGTCCTCAGCACTCAGAATCCGCAATCCGCAATTCACAATCCGCAATTCACGATGCCGCGCGCGGCATTCAGCGGTCTCGACCTCATCTGGGAGTCCGATCTCGTCATCGGCGGAGGCGGCACCATGACCCGCGAAGCCGCGTCGCTCAATACGCCATCCTATAGTTTTTTCCGAGGGACGCCAGGCGCCGTAGATACCCAACTTGTCAAAGAGAAACGCCTCACTCTCATCGAATGCCCAGCCGACATCGAAACCAAGATCGCTTTCCAGAAAAAGCCCCCTTCGACGCTTCCCTCCCGTAACGCCGATTCCCTAAACGCCATCATCGCACACATTGAGTCGATCCTGGAATTTGAGGGCAGAAGCCTGAGGACTGAGGACTGAGGACTGAGGACTGAGGACTGAGGACTGAGGAAAACATGAAAATCAACTCAGCGAAAGATCTAGAAGTATATAAACTCGCTTTCGCTCTTTCCAACGAGATCTTCGAAACGAGTAAGGAATTTCCAAGAGAAGAAACCTACGCTTTAACCGATGCAGACGGCGAGCTCAACGAGACCAACACCTGGTTAGACTTCGCACTCAGTGCCAAACATATCAATCCCCCGACACACACCAATCTCTCGAACCAGTGTCGCCAAATCGGCGCAATGCTCGGCAAAATGATCCATAACCCAGATCTCTTCATCCGCCAGAAATAGCAGCCCTCAGCTCTCCGCCCACCGCCCTCAGCCCACTTCCAACTCAACCCGATTAGCGATCAACGATTAGCGATTAGCGATTAGCGATTCCCCAAACAGATCAGTGATTAGCGATCAGTGATTAGCAATTTCCCAAAAATGATCCGCCTCCGGCACAAACTATTCATCCACGGCTTACGCCTCTTCGATCAGCTAGCGCTCGCCTTCAGCTTGTTCGTCACCGTCGCGCTTGCCAAAGGCGTTCACTCGCTGCCGCAAGTTTATATAGTTTTTCAACGGGAGTACAAACTATTCGAGTCCGTCGGACTCATCGCGATGCTCATCGTATGGACGTTCGTTTTCAATCGATTTGTTAAATACGACACCAATCGATTCGTCGGTCTCTTCCAGCAGATCTACACGCACCTTAAGGCCAGCACGACAACCGCATTCCTGCTTCTCCTCGCCGCAGCGGTCTTTCAGTTCGAAACGCTTGGGCTAGGATCGATCACCGTTTTTTGGACCTTGAACCTTATATTGGGCATTCTTGCCCGACTATTCGTCCGCATCAGTCTTGTTCTAACGCGAAATATCCGCTCGAACCAGCGCAGTGTTCTTATCGTAGGAACCAACGAGCAAGCCACGAATCTCGGCCAAGAAATTGCCTCTAATAGCGAACTGGGATATCAAATAAGCGGATACGTGCAAATTTCCTCCGATGACGATAATCCCGAAGGCTTGAATATTCTAGGATCCATTGATCAGCTTCCACAGATTTTGGAAACCGAGAAGATCGATGAGATCGTCATCGCCCTGCCTTTCAAGAAAAACGTCGAGGCTATTTTCAACGTTATAACGCTCGGTCACGACCTAGGGGTCGTCGTTCGATTCACACCCAACAACGACTACGCTCAGATACTAAAAGGCCTTCGAATTGAAACCTTCGATGGCAATTACATCCTCACTTTCTTCCGTGAGAGTCAGATTCTTCAACTCTTGATCAAGCGCGTCATCGATATTATCGGATCCCTCGTTTTGCTAATTCTCTTAAGCCCACTGATCGTCCTGATCGCGCTCGCAGTTCGTCTCGACAGCAAAGGCCCTATATTCTTCGCCCAAGAACGAGTCGGCATGAATCGACGAAGCTTCAAACTTTATAAGTTTCGTTCCATGGTGGTGAACGCCGAAGAGCTAAGGGCTGACCTCGCCGACCAAAACGAAGTCGATGGCCCGGTATTCAAGATCAAGAAAGATCCGCGCATCACAAAAGTCGGCCGCTTCATCCGCAAGACCAGCCTCGACGAACTACCCCAACTTTGGAATGCCCTTGTCGGAACAATGTCTCTCGTCGGCCCGCGCCCGCCGCTCTTCAGCGAGGTCGACCAATACGAATGGCTCTTCCGCAAACGCCTCTCCATCAAACCCGGCATCACCTGCCTTTGGCAAGTCAGCGGCCGCAATCAGCTCTCCTTCGACGAGTGGATGGAACTCGACAAAGAGTACATTGAAAACTGGTCCATCTGGCTCGACATCAAGATCCTCCTAAAAACCATCCCCACCGTCCTCCTCGGCCGCGGAGCGAGCTGACGCAAAGCGTCAGCGATTGCGGATTGAGCATTACGGACTGCGAATTATGTCTAATTATAAAGCATTTACAGAAATGCCCATTTGGCAAAATGCACGACATCTGACCAAAACCATATATCAGATCTCGGAGACCGACAATTTTTCAAGGGATTTCGGACTTAAAGGACAGATCCAGCGAGCGTCGGTTTCTATTATGAACAATATCGCCGAAGGTTTCGAACGACGCTCGAACAAGGAATTTATGAACTTCTTGAATTACGCCAAAGCATCTGCAGGCGAGGTAAGATCACAACTTTTTGTTGCTTTAGATATTGGATATATAGGCTCCGAACAGCAAAATCAGTTAGACGAGGACTTGGAACGACTGGGAGCACAGATCGGAGGATTCATAAAGTACCTTTCGAAAAATGAGAAATAGTAAGTGATTTCGGATTATTCATCTAAGCTAATGCTTCGACCTATTCTCAATTACAGAGCTTCCCACTCAACCCAATTCGAAATCCTCAATTCGGAATACGCCATACGCAATCCACAATTCGCAATTCGCAATCGACAGAAATGAAAATAATCACCGTTGCCGGGGCTCGCCCCAACTTTATGAAGATCGCTCCCCTCATGCGTGCATTCGCCAAGCAAAACAGCGAACGCTGCTGGGGCCCCGAACCCATCGAGTCGCTACTCGTGCACACCGGCCAGCACTACGACGTCAAAATGTCCGAGATATTCTTTCGCGAACTCGGCATCCCCGATCCCGACATCAACCTCGAAGTCGGATCTGGATCGCACGCAGTGCAGACGGCCGAAGTCATGAAAGCCTTCGAACAAGTCTGTCTCGAGCACAAACCCGATTGGATCGTTGTCGTGGGCGACGTCAACTCCACCGTCGCCTGTTCCCTAGTCGCCACAAAACTCCACATCAAAGTTTGCCACGTCGAAGCCGGTCTTCGTAGCGGCGATCGCGGCATGCCCGAAGAAATCAATCGCCTCGTAACCGACTCCATTGCCGACCTCCTGCTTCCCCCCTCCGAAGACGGCTGCGAAAATCTCCGTCGCGAAGGTGTACCCGAAAACAAGATACAAATGGTCGGCAACATCATGATCGACTCTCTCGTGGACAACCTCGCGAAATCCCGCCAAAGCCCCCTCAAAGAGCAGTTCCAACTCGAAGACGACAACTTCGCCTTCGTCACCCTGCACCGCCCTTCTAACGTCGATCAAAAAGACACGCTCGAACCCATCATCGCTGGTCTTCTCCAACTCGCCGAACAGATGCCCGTCATCTTCCCTATCCATCCACGAACCAAGAAGATGCTCGAAACCTTCGCCATCACCCACGACCACCCAAACCTCAAAGCCATCGACCCAATCGGCTACCACGACTCCCTCTACCTCTCCGAACACGCCAAACTCGTAGTCACCGATTCCGGAGGCCTCCAAGAAGAGACCACCTACTTCAAGACCCCCTGCCTCACCCTCCGCCCCAACACCGAACGCCCCATCACCTTAAGCCTCGGCACCAACAAACTCAGTATCCCCGAAGCACTATCACAAGATATCAACGCCATTCTATCGGCAACCGAGAACCACGGCGAAATCCCCCCACTCTGGGATGGCAAAACTGCTGAGCGAGTCACACAATCGCTGCTAGGCAGAAACTAGCTGTAACGCTTAATTTATAGAATCCTACTCAGATTCTTATACATATCGAAATGAGCATCAGAGGTCTAGTTCTCATAGTTTTAACGCTATATCTTTGCGTACTTGCGATAAAAGGCAAACGATTGCCATCAATATGCGGACTCATAGTAATGATGTCAGTAAGCCAACATGCCGACATGCCTCGCCTGCTATTCGGAATACCAGGGTTTGAACCTTGGAACGTCCTTTTCTTCGTACACCTAGCATCGCTTGTAATACATCCGAGTGCCGACAGTAGACTTTTCAAACTCCCGACTTACCTCAAAATAACCATCGTAATATTCTTCTGCTACAACATCATCAGCGCACTCAGGCTTCTCTCCGATTATTCCGTCGTGCAAATCACCGATCCAGAAACAACCGGATTCGGTCTTTTCAAAGATTACATCGTAAACACAAGCAAATATTTTCTAGTTTCCGTTTTAGCATACTACGAATGTAACAGTCCTAAAAAGGCCCTCTACATAATCGGATCAATCATAGTGCTGTACCTTGTCCTTGCCCTCCTAATGATTAAAGACATGCCGTTGCAAGCTATTACCATGAGCGGCAGCGAGCTCTCTAAACTTGGGAAGAAAGTTTGCGATCAGAATATTGGCTACGGCAGAGTTACAATTTCAATGATGCTGTCCGGCGCATCCTGGGCCATCCTAGGTCTAACTCCGCTAGCGAAAAAAAAGTCCCACATCTTATTCATATTCGGGTCAGCAGC